>JAEZMI010000396.1 GCA_023414975.1 Pseudomonadota bacterium
CCTTTGCGGGCTCGGACGGGTTCACCGTCACGGGCGTGCCGATCGCCCAGGATGCGGCGGTGCTGGAGGCGGGGCTCGACGTTCTCCTCAGCCCGACCGCCACGCTCGGCATCGCCTATACCGGCCAATATGGCGACGGCGTCACCGAGAACGGCCTCAACGCAAGGCTCAGCGTCAGGTTCTGAGGGGGCGCCGATCCGCCGGCACCGCAGGGCCGACCGGACCGCGCATGCTCTCCGGCGCTCTGAGGCTCAGTCCCGCAGCGTGCCGCCGGCGGTGGTGAGGCGGCTGCGGGCCTCGGCGAGGCGGGCGGGGTCGAGCCGCCCGGTCCTTCCGCCCGCGCAGAGCGCGCCGCGAAAGCCGAGATAATCCGGCCGCGCGCCCGTGAGCGCGGGAATGTCGTCGAGCGCGAGCGAGCCGGCGAGACCGGTTATCAGACCCTGCGCGCGGGCCTCGGCGGTGAACTGGCTGAGGGTCAGAAGGTCGAGATGGCCCGTCAAAGGGCCCGCCTGCTTGTCGGCGGTGTCCAGCATCGCGCCGGCAAAGCCCGCCGCGCCGAGGCGGGCCAGCACACCGAAATCGGGGTCCTGATCGGCGAAGAGGACGCCGATGAGCCGGCAGCGCAGGGCCAGCGGGGCCAGGGCCTCGATGCAGGCGCCCATATGCTCGGAGGCGAACAGCCCGACCTTGACCAGCGGCACGCCGCTCGCGGCGACGGCCTGCGCCGCGCTGACGAGGATCGCCGGCACCATGGGCTGGTCGCCGGCCGTTGCGGAAAGCGCCGGGCGCCGCTCGCCCCAGCCGTTCCACAGCAGCACCGCCGCCGTCAGGCCCGCCGGGCTCCAGGCCCCCAGCGCGCCATAGGCCGGCTGCTTGAGATCCACGATGTCCGCGCCGCCGCGCGCGGCCTGGTCCATCTCGTTGAGATCGGCCACGCTGGCGAGCAGGCCGGGCGACACCGCGCTCATGGTTGGGCCGCCAGCGCCTGGTTGCGGCGGTGCTCGGCAACGGCCTCCACCAGCCAGCCCCACGCGTCGCGCTCCTCCGGCCCGGCGGTCTTCTCGATGGCGATGGCGAGATAGGCCATTTCCGCGTCGATCTTTTCCGGACTGAGCAGGCGCAGCCGGCTGACCAGCACGGAGGCTTCGAGCACGGCCGCCTTGGCGCGGTTCAGCCCATCGAAGCGGCGATGGCCCTCGCCATGATGGATGCGGCAATGGAATTTCGGCCGCTCGGGATGATCCTCCATCCGCTCGACCGTGATCTCGTCATGGGAGAGCGCGTCCGCGAGGCGCGGGCAGTCGATGGTCGTCGCCTTGCTCACATCCACGGACATCTTGCGCCCGACGACGCTGCCGGCGAACAGGCGCACGTCATCGGTGAAATTGACCACGCCGATGCGCGTCGTGGCGAGGTTTTCCAGTGTGCGCGAGGGGCGGAAGGGCTGGAGGAGATAGCCGCCCTCGATCACCGTGGCGCCCATGGGCGCCAGATGGGGTTCCCCGCTCAGGGAGCGGGTGGTGACGATGGCCTCGCGGATCACGTGTCGTCTGCCTTTCCGGCGCCGGCATCGGGCGCGCCGGCCGGCGCGTCCTCGGCCCCCGCCTGTCGCTTCGCATCCTTTTTCGCCTGCAGAGTCGTGCCGGCCTCCCGGAATGTCAAACGGTGGGCGTCCTCGGGACTGCCGGCGATCTCGCCCGCGACGCCCCATCTCAGCCCCTCGTCCTGGGCGTAGCGCTTGCCGAGCTTGTAGGCGATCTCCGCCCGCGCGGTCTCCACGCCGAGATAGAAGGCATGGGCGCCGTCTTCCTCCACCTTGAGGTGCGGGAACAGGGCGAAGGGCTCGGACGCGATGTGGTGGCCGTCCCGATTGTAGATGTGGATGCCCGCCTCGGTGACGTCGACGCGGAAGTTGCGGTCGCGCACCTCGCCGGCGAGGCGGGCGATATCGGCCGGGGTTGCCGCGTAGGGTTTGCGGTCGCGCAGCGCCATCAGCCCGCCGCCGAACCCCTGCGGCAGGGCGCCGGCCTCGCGCGCGGCGAAATATTCGCGCCGGGCGCGGTCGAACTCGCGCACCGCCGTCCGGCAGTGCGGGCTGACCTGCACCGCCAGCACGGCGCCGATGCGCATTTCCGAGATGAGGCCCATGAGAATTGCGTTGATGCCGGTGGTGTCGGCGTCGGTCAGTTCGGTGACGTTGCCGATGCCCATGAGGATGGGAATGTCCGGGTAGCGCCGGCGCAGTTCGGCATAGCGGACGACCGAGGCGGTGAAGCCGTAATGGATGGGGTCGAGAATGGGGTCGGCATAGAAGGGCTGGCCGCTGGCCAGGCACGCCTCCACCGCGCGGATGAGCGAATCGAGATCGCCCGCCTTCGCTGGGACCAGGACCGGCACCGCCGGACCCTCCCGCGCGATATGCAGATTGGTCTCGTTGAGGCTGAGCAGGAAGTCGGCCCCCGCCCGCGTGGCGCGGCTGAGCTCGTCGAGATCGAAGGAATCGACGCTCACCTTCAGCCCTTCGGCGTGGAGCGCGGCGATCGCCTCTTCCAGATGCGGAAAGGCGGTGTCCGGCAGACAGCCGAGGTCGATGACATCCGCGCCTTCAAGGCGCAGGGCGCGCGCCCGCTCAAGGATGCCGGCGACGCTGAGCACCGTCGCGTCGACGATCTCGGCGAAGATGGTGACGTCGTGACGGGTGAGGTCGGCGGCACGGCGCTTTTGGCCGAAATAGTCCGGCAGGTCGGCCATCTCGTCCGGCCCGTGGGCGAAGGGCACGCCGAAGAAGCGCTGCAGCCGGTCGAGGTCGCCCTTGAACCGGCCGGGCATCAGCACGCGGTCGGTGCCCTCGGGCAGCTTCAGTCGGCGTTCGACGATGTCCGCCGTCATCAGCGCCGCCACCTTGACGCCGACATTGACGACCACCGGTTCCACCGTCGTGTCGGCGATATCGCCGGCGATCCGGGCGAGCCGCGGTTCGGCAAGCGAGCCGGTGACGAGCGCCACGCGTTCGGCGCGCGCCGGATCGCCCGGCGGCTTCGGGGGTGGCGTGAGAGGCGAGCCTTGCGGCCGGTCGTCAGACATTGGCCGCCCGCTCCGCCAGCAGCCGGCGCCGGGCGGCGATGGCGGCGTCGAGATCGGCGAGCGACTCCACCACGGTGGTGTCGTCGAATTCCTTCAGCCGGGCGGTGTTCTCAAGATCGATGCGGCGCGGATAGACCGGGTATTCGCCGCCCGGCGCCATGGTGATCATTTCCGGCGCGGTGTCGCAGGCGAAGACGATGGCGTGGACGCGGCACTTGCCGGCCTGCGCGAAGCAGTTCGTAACCAGCGTGTCGGAAATGCCGTACACCGCCTTGGCCACCGTGTTGGACGAGGCGGGGGAGACGACCAGCGTGTGATAAAGCTGCTCGTAGAAGCGGCCGACCGGGGCAGAACTGGCCGTGGTCTCCTTGAAGATGCGTGTGTTCTTCGGCAGGTCCTGCTTGTACATGCGCAGCACCTCGTCCGCCGCGCGCGACACGAAGAGGTCGACCGCGTCGAGCGACTTGATGAGCGCGATGGACTCGGTGAAGAAATGGCCGGAGCCGGTGAGCGCCCAGGCCCAGCGTGGATAGATGCCCTTGTCGGCGCTCATGCGGCCATGCTCCCGTCGGCAAGGGCGGTGCGCGCCGCCTCGAGGGTGAGAAGATCGACGGTCCCGCCGAAGCGCGCGGCGTAGCGCGGAAAGAGCGGATCGACCAGCCCGGCCGCCGCCCAGTCCGCCGGTGTCGTGCCCGGTGCGGCGGGGGCGGATTTCACCAATGTCAGACGTGAGGCGCGAAGACGCGCGGCGAGCCAGGCGGCGAGACTGTCCGAGGTCAGCTCCCAGCTTTCCGCAAGGTCAGGCGCATCGAAGGTGAGGGCGGCGGGACGCCAGACCACACAGCGCCCCTCGGCCAGTTGGCGGCCGATCTCGGCCTCGCCGGCGGCGGTGGGGAGGCCGGCGATATCGGCGAAGGCCAGCGCCGTCTGCTCCATGGCCAGGATCGCCATGCGGTGGCAGGCGGCGTCGGACAGGCCAAGGCGTGGCTGGAGCGCGCGTACCGTGTCCGCCAGCGGGCCGCCGCCGGCGACGATCACCGCGCGGGCGGTCGCGAGGGCGCGCAGCAGATCCGCCAAGGCGGGCGCGCCGATGAGGCTGCCCCCGAGTTTGATGATGTAAGGGGCGGGGGAGGGGACGTCGGACGGGCGCGGCACGCGCGATCCGGGCATGGGGTGCATCCTGAAAGGGCGGAGCCAAGGGGAGATCGGGCGACGCCGTTTTCGGCAACCTACCCCAACATGCGGCGCGATCAATGAAAAGGGCGCGGCACCGGGCCGTCCCGCCATCGCATCAGGGCAAAAAAAGGCCCGGATTTTCATCCGGGCCTTGATGAAGTCGACGGTCATTCAGACGGCGGCCCCGCCTGAAAATCGAGAAAAGGATGAGCCGACTCCGGAGCCTTGTCGAGCGCTCATTCGGCGTATCACGCCGGCTTTACCTGCGTCCGGCGCATGGCATGCAACCCGATCCCGCTGGCTGTCGCGACATTGAGGGAATCGAAGTTTCCCGCCATGTCGATGCGCACCGTCCGCGTGCGCGCGAGGATGTGGGCCGGTAGGCCCGGCCCTTCGGCCCCCAGCAGCAGGGCCGTGCGTCGGGGGCGGGGGAGGGCGCCGATCTCCGTCTTCCCGGCGGGGCTGAGAGCCAGAAGGGTGAAGTCATGGGCGGCGAGAAGATCGAGGATCGCCTCGGCCGAGCCTTCCCGCGCGAACGGCACCATGAGGCTGCCGCCCACGGAAACGCGGATCGCCTTGCGGTAGAGCGGGTCGCAGGAGGCGAAATCGAACAGCGCGGCATCCGCCCCGAAGGCGGCGGCGTTTCGCATGATGCCGCCGACATTGTCGTGATTGGTGATGCCGAGCGGTACGACCACCAGCGCCTCGTCCGGCAGTGAGGCCACCAGCTCCGCCATGCCGGGCTCCCTGCCGCGAAGACCGATGCCGAGCAGCCCGCGATGAATGTGAAAGCCGGTAATGCCGTCGAGGACGGCCTGGCTGGCGGTGAAGACCGGTAGTCCCTCGGGCGCCTGCGCCAGCAGGGGGCCCAGCGCCTCCACCCGGCTCTCCGCCAGCAGGAGCGATTCCAGCGCGAAACGATTGCGCGGGGAGAGCGCGACATCGAGCACGGTGCGGCCCTCCACGACAAAGCGACCGCCGCGTCCCACGAGATCGCGCTCCTTGATGACGCGGTAGGCGTCGATGCGCGGATCGTCGGGCGAGGTGAGGGAGGTGAGCTGAATCATGGCGCTTTCTAGCCGCCAGACCACCGCTTGTCGCGGGGCACCTATGCATCTGGCGGTGAGCAAACGAAAGCCCGCGCGGCGCCCGAATTGGGGAATCTTTACGAAAAGCGACGTCTGGACAAGGGTTTGGAGGTATTCCGGCCCGCTGCGGCTTTCGTTTCGGCTTCGGGTGCGCCTACGCGGTTCTACGGAAGGCTGGGTTGTTTCGCCGCAGGCCGGCCGATAACGAGCGGCCGACCGGGATCCTCAGCAGGAACAGGAACGACTTGGCGATGCGCGACAACGACACTCTCCTGAACACCGCCGCCCCCTTTACCTCCGTCAACCGGCGCCAGGTGCTCGGCGGCGCGATGGGCGGCCTTGCCGCCGCGGCGCTTCCGGGCGGCATCGGTGCGGCCTTTGCGGCGCAGGAAAAGGTCGATGTGCTGCTCATCGGCGGCGGCATCATGAGCGCGACGCTCGGCGTGTGGCTCAACGAGCTGGAGCCGAACTGGTCGGTGACGATGCTGGAGCGGCTCGATGGCCCGGCGCTGGAAAGCTCCAATGGCTGGAACAATGCCGGCACCGGCCACTCGGCGCTGGCCGAGCTGAACTACACGCCCGAGGACGACAAGGGGAACGTCCATATCGAGAAGGCCATCGAGATCAACGAGGCCTTCCAGGTAACCCGCCAGTTCCTCGCGCATCAGGTCGAGCGCGGCGTGCTGCGCAACCCGCGCTCCTTCATCAATTCCACGCCGCATATGAGCTTCGTCTGGGGTGAGGAGAACATCGCCTTCCTCAAGAAGCGCCATGAGGCGCTGAAGGCCAGCCCGCTCTTCGCCGGCATGGAGTTCACCACCGACAGCGCCCGGCTCGCCGAATGGGTGCCGCTGATGATGGAAGGGCGCGATCCCGCCCAGAAGATCGCCGCCACCTGGTCCCCGCTCGGCACCGACGTCGACTGGGGCGAGATCACTCGGCAATATGTCGGGTATCTGCGCGCGCTGCCGAATTTCGACCTCAAGCTCTCCAGCGAGGTGCGGGACCTCACCCGCAACGCCGATGGCAGCTGGCGCGTGACCTATGGCTACACCGACGGCAGCGATGAGCGCACGGTGGACGCCAATTTCGTCTTCATCGGCGGCGGCGGCGGGGCGCTGCATCTCCTGCAGAAATCGGGCATTCCCGAGGGTGAGGATTTCGCGGGCTTCCCGGTGGGCGGCTCCTTCCTGGTGAACGACAACCCGGACGTGGCCCTGCGCCATCTCGCCAAGGCCTATGGCAAGGCTTCGGTCGGCGCGCCGCCCATGTCGGTGCCGCATCTCGACACCCGATTCCTCGATGGCAAGCAGGTGTTGCTGTTCGGCCCCTTCGCCACCTTCTCCACCAAGTTCCTGAAGGACGGCTCCTATCTCGACCTGCCCGCCTCGGTGACGCTTGAGAACATCTGGCCGATGCTCGACGTCGGCACCGAGCAGTTCGAGCTGGTGAAGTACCTCGCCGGCCAGCTCATGCTGTCGGACGACGACCGGCTCGCCGCGCTGCGCGAGTATTTCCCGCAGGCCAAGGCCGATGACTGGCGCCTGTGGCAGGCCGGCCAGCGCGTGCAGATCATCAAGCGCGACAAGGATGGCGGTGGCACGCTGAAACTCGGCACGGAGATCGTCGCGGCCAAGGACGGCTCCATCGCCGCCCTGCTCGGCGCCTCGCCGGGCGCCTCCACCGCGGCCCCCATCATGCTGGGCGTGCTGGAAAAGGTGTTCAAGACGCAGGTCGCGACCCCGGCCTGGCAGGCCAAGATCCGCGAGATCGTCCCGAGCTACGGCACCAAGCTGAACGGCAACCCGGAGCTGGTGCAGCAGACCTGGGCGTTCACCAGCGAGAAGCTCGCGCTCGCCAGTCCGCTGCCGGTGATCAACGCCTCCGCGAAGGCCACCACCGCCTCCGTTCCGCTCGGCGTGGTCAAGCCCGTGCCGGACATGGCGCCCTGAGCGGCGTCGTCACGCCTGCTCGCAAGCGCAGGCGCTTCATTCTCGTGTCCCGGACGCCTGAAGCGTGAGCGCAAGGCGAGCCGGGACCCAGCGCAAGAGTCACGGGTCCCAGCGCAAGAGTCTTCGGCCAGAGAGCTAACCCTGGGCCCCGGATCATCGCCACGCAGGGCGTGGCTCGTCGGGGGAACGGGGGCGCGGGCAGTCTCAGCCCCCGAGTTCCTCGCGCAGCATTTCCAGCTCCAGCCACTGTTCCTCGGCCTTGGCGAGTTCCGCCTGGGCGCGGGTCAATTCGGCGGTGGCCTTCTGGAAGCCGGCGGGGTCGCGCGTGTAGAAGTTCGGCGTCGCCAGCGTGTTGTTCAGGCGCTTGATGTCGGATTCGAGCTGGGCGATCTGCCTGGGCAACTGTTCCAGCGCGTGCTTCTCCTTGAAGGAGAGCTTGCGCTTGCCGGCCGAGAGCGCCGGCGCCGCGGGGGTGGGATTTGCGGGGGTAACGTTCGCAGGCTTGGGCGCGGCGGCTGCCGCGGCCGCCGCCCGCGCCTTCACGCCGTGGCCGCGCTGGTTGACCATGTCGGAATAGCCGCCGGCATAGACGCTCCAGTTGCCGTCGCCCTCATAGGCGATGGTGGCGGTTACGGTGCGGTCGAGGAAGTCGCGGTCGTGGCTCACCAGCAGCACGGTGCCGGCATAGTCGTCGATCATCTCTTCCAGGAGATCGAGCGTCTCGAGATCGAGATCGTTGGTCGGCTCGTCCAGCACCATGAGGTTGGAGGCCTGCGCCAGCGCGCAAGCGAGCAGGAGCCGCCCGCGCTCGCCGCCGGAAAGTTTGGAGACCGCGGTTCCCGCCTGTTCCGGCGTGAACAGGAAGTCCTTCATGTAGCCGATGACATGGCGCGGATTGCCGCCGATGAACACCTGGTCGCCGCGCCCGTCGGTCAGCGTGTCGCGCACCGAGCGGTTGGGGTCGAGCGCGGCGCGGCGCTGGTCGAGCGTCGCCATCTCGACATTGGTGCCGAGCTTGGCCTTGCCGCTGTCCGGGGCAAGTTCGCCCGTCAGCATCTTCAGCAGCGTGGTCTTGCCCGCGCCGTTGGGCCCGACGATGCCGATCCGGTCGCCACGCTGGATGCGGATGGAGAGGTCGCGCACGATGACGCGATCGCCATAGGACTTGGAGATGTTCTCCGCCTCCATCACCAGCTTGCCGGATACATCGGCCTCCGTCGCGGTGACGGAGATGGTGCCGACGGCGCGGCGGTGATCGCGGAACTGCTGGCGCATGGCGGCGAGTTCGCCGACGCGGCGCATGTTGCGCTTGCGCCGGGCGGTGACGCCGTAGCGCATCCAGTGTTCTTCCGCGACGATCTGCCGGGCGAGCTTGTGCTGGTCGCGCTCTTCCTCTTCCAGCACCTGGTCGCGCCATTCCTCGAAGAAGGCGAAGCCGCGCTCCATACGCCGCGTTCGGCCCCGGTCGAGCCAGACGGTGGCGCGGGTGAGGTCCTGCAGGAAGCGACGGTCATGGCTGATCAGCACCAGCGCCGAACGCAGTGAGGAGAGTTCCGATTCCAGCCACTCGATGGCCGGCAGGTCGAGATGGTTGGTCGGCTCGTCCAGTAGCAGGATATCCGGCTCCGGCGCCAGAACGCGGGCCAGCGCGGCGCGGCGCGCCTCGCCGCCGGAGAGATTTGCCGGGTCTTCCTCACCGGTGAGGCCCAATTCGTTCAGTAGGTACTGCGCGCGATATTCCTGATCGCCCGGCCCCATGCCCGCCTCGACATAGGCGAGGGTGGTCTTGAAGCCCGAGAGGTCCGGCTCCTGCGGCAGGTAGCGGATGGTCGCGCCGGGCTGGGCGAAGCGGTTGCCGCTGTCGGCCTGAACGAGGCCGGCGGCGATCTTGAGCAGGGTCGACTTGCCCGAGCCGTTGCGGCCGACGAGGCCGACGCGCTCGCCGGCGGAGACGGAGAGTTCCGCGCCATCCAAGAGCGGCGTTCCGCCAAAGGTGAGCCGGGTGTCCTGAAGCAGAAGAAGAGGAGGAGCCATGGCGCGGGGATAGGGGGAAAGCCGCGCCGGGGCAAGGGGGAGCCTCGTCTTGTGGGCGTCACAGAACGGTTGGCGCGGCCCGCCTCAGCTCTCCTGTCCATAGCGGTGGAACACGCAGGCCAGCTTGTTGCCGTCGGGATCGCGCACATAGGCGACATAAAAGCCCGACCCGTAATGCGGCCGAACGCCCGGCGCGCCCTCATCCGTGCCGCCATGGCCCAGCGCCGCCGCATGAAACGCGTCGACCGTCGCCGCATCCGGCGCGCGGAAGGCGACCATGGTGCCATTGCCGGCGGTGGGCGGCGCGCCATTGAAGGGGAGGCAGAGCCAGAGGCTGACGCCGTCGTCGTAATCCGGCCCGTAGCCCTCCCCCCCCTCGATAGCGTCGTCCCCGCGGGCATGGCCGAGCGGGGCGAGCACTGCGTCGTAGAAGGCGGTGGCGCGCGGAAGATCGGCGACCCCGAGCGTGGTGTAGAGAATGAGCGACATGGGCGGGGTCCGGGGCGGGGCGAGGCGGGAGCCGCCATCCTGTCCGAGCCGGCGCGCGGCGTAAACGCCTGGGGGGCGTCATGACTTCCGGGACATCCCGACCTAAGCTGCGCGCCTCCTCGCTCCCCAGCCGCCGGAATCTTCGCGCCATGCCTGCCGCCACCCTGCCGACCCACGCCCTGCCGACCGACGCCCTTCTCGCCACCATCGCCCAGCGCATCGGCCCCGCCCATGTGCTGACGGAAGCCGCGGACATGGCGCCCTATCTGCGCGAGGAACGGGGGCTCTATCACGGGCAGGCGCCCGCCGTGCTGCGGCCGGGCTCGACGGAGGAGGTCGCCTTCATCGTCGAGGCCTGCGCGCGGGCGGGGGTGCCGATCGTGCCGCAGAGCGGCAATACCGGGCTGGTGGGCGGGCAGATGCCGTTCGGCGAGGTGCTGGTCTCGCTGGCGCGGCTCGACCGGGTGCGGGCCGTCGATCCCGTCGACATGACCATGACGGTGGAAGCCGGCTGCATTCTCGACAACGTGCACAAGGCGGCGGAGGAGGTGGGCTGCCTCTTTCCTCTTCACATCGCGTCCCAAGGCTCCTGCCGCATCGGCGGCAACCTGGCCTCCAATGCCGGCGGCACCGCCGTGCTGCGCTATGGCAATGCGCGGGATCTGGTGCTCGGGCTCGAAGTCGTGCTGGCGGACGGGCGCGTGTGGAACGGCCTGAAGCGCCTGCGCAAGAACAATGCGGGCTACGACCTCAAGCAGCTTTTCCTGGGCAGCGAGGGAACGCTCGGCCTCATCACCGCCGCCGTGCTGAAGCTGTTCCCCCAGCCGGCGCAGCGCAGCACGGCCTTTCTCGCCGTGCCGGACCCCGCCTCCGCGCTCGCCCTGCTGAAGCGCCTGCGCGGCGAGGCGGGGGATGCGCTGACCACCTTCGAACTGATGGCGGGCTTCGGCGTCGAGACGGTGCTCGCCCATATGCCCGGCACGGTGCGCCCGCTGGCCGAACGCTACGACTGGTATGTCCTCGCCGAGTTTTCCGCTCCCACCCGCGCCTTCGATCTTGGCGCGCTGATGGAAGAGACGCTGGGCGCCGCCATGGAGGCGGGCGAGGTGGTCGACGCGGTCATCGCGACGAGCGAGGCGCAGGCGGCCAATCTCTGGCGGCTGCGCGAGGACATGAGCGAGGCGCAGAAACACGAAGGCGGCTCGATCAAGCACGACGTTTCCGTGCCCGTCTCGCGCGTGCCGGAATTTCTGGCGCGCGCGCTGCCCGCCTGCATGGCGGCGCTGCCGGGGCTGCGGCCGTGCCCCTTCGGCCATGTCGGGGACGGCAATATCCACTTCAATCTCAGCCAGCCCGTGGGCATGGAGAAGGCCGCCTTCCTCGGCATGTGGGAGACCTTCAACCGCATCGTCCACGACATCGTGACCGAGATGGACGGCTCCATCGCCGCCGAGCACGGCATCGGCATCCTCAAGCGCGAGGAGCTGGCGCATTACGCCGATCCGGTGGCGCTCGACCTGATGCAGCGCATGAAGGCGGCGCTGGATCCGCAGGGACTTCTCAATCCCGGCAAGGTGCTGACAGTGCAGCGGTAGTAAAATCCATGTTTGGAATTATAATAAACAACAAATACTGCCATCATCATAGTTTTTAGCTTTTCTACAATGCGTTGACAGGGCTTTTTGCTGTTGTCGACCATGTGGCCGAGGCGTATGGAAGCCGATAACTGACGGAGCCGGTCTCCTATGACTTCCACTCGCTTCGGCGGAACCTGGGGGCTGGCCGGAACATCGGATAGCTGCCATGCCGACCTTTCGCGTGACCACCCCGCTCCGCCGTTCGCTCTCCGCGCTTCTGGCGCTGATGCTCGTCGGCGGATCGGCGATGCCGGTGCTCGCGCAGCAGAGCGCGCCGGCAGACCCACGGCCGGCCGCCGAGGCGCCCGCCTCTCCCAGCCCCGCCTCTCCCAGCCCCGCCTCTCCCAGCCCTGCCGCATCCGTGCCCGCCACATCAACGCCCGCCACATCGGCGCCGGCAGCGGGCGACGCGCTTGTGCCGCCGATGCCGGGCCAGCCCGCGAGCGGCCAGACCGCGACGAGTCAACCCGCGACCAGTCAACCCGCGACCAGTCAACCCGCCGCCGATCCGGCGCCCGCGCTCGCTCCGCAGGACCCGCTGACCGCCCCGGCGGCCGAGGCGCCCGCGGTTGGCGCGCCCGAGGACGGAACGGTCGCCGCCCAGCTTCCGCATGACCTTTCGCCCTGGGGCATGTTCATGGCCGCCGACTGGGTGGTGAAGGCGGTGATGATCGGGCTTGCCTTCGCCTCCGTCGTCACCTGGACCGTGTGGCTCGCCAAGTCGCTGGAACTGATGATCGCGACGGGCCGGCTGCGGCGGGCGCTGAAGGGCTATCTGGCCAGCGCCTCGCTTGAGGCCGCCCGCGCGGTGGGCGCCGCCGGTCCTGCCGGGGCGATGCTCAAGGTGACGGATCTGGAGCTTCAGCGCTCGGGCGACCTGCCGGCCGAGGGCATCAAGGAGCGGGTCTCCATCTCGCTCGGCCGTATCGAAGTGGCCACCGGCCGCGCCATCACCCGCGGCACCGGCCTGCTTGCCACCATCGGCGCCACCGCGCCCTTCGTCGGCCTGTTCGGCACCGTGTGGGGCATCATGAATTCCTTCATCGGCATCTCGAAGGCGCAGACCACCAATCTCGCCGTCGTCGCGCCGGGCATCGCCGAGGCCTTGCTGGCGACCGCCATCGGCCTCGTCGCGGCCATTCCCGCCGTGGTCATCTACAACCACTTCTCGCGGCAGGTCTCCGGCTATCGCGTGCTGATGGGCGATGCGAGCGCCGAGGTACTGCGCCTGCTCTCGCGCGATCTCGACCGGCGCGACGCCGTCGCCCGCCACGGCGACACGCTGCGGCACAC
>JAEZMI010000078.1 GCA_023414975.1 Pseudomonadota bacterium
CTAAGTGTCGCAACAGGATAAGGCAGGCTACGACGATGGCGAGGGCCGCGAGGTAGAAGCGCGTCGGCGTGGCGAGCGGTGCCTGCGGCCAGACGCCGAACAGGCCGTTGGAGCCGCCGGTAACATAATCCCACTGATAGACGATGGACCAGATGATCTGCGCGAACGCCAGGGTCAGCATGGCGAAATAGACGCCCTCCAGCCGCACCGCAACGGCCCCGAACAGGGCCGCCGCCATCCCGGCGACGATGATGCCGACGGCGAAAGATGTAACAGTATCAAGGCCTAAGGCGGTGGCGGCGAAGGCGGTGGCGTAGGCGCCGATGCCGAAGGCGGCGGCGTGGCCGAAGGAGGCGAGGCCGCCCGGTCCCATGAGGAAATGCAGCGAGGCGGCGAAGAGGGCGGCGATCAATATGTCGAGCGCCAGCACGGGGGCGTAGGGAAAAGCATCGAGGAAGGGCAGCACGAAAAAGCACAAGCCTATGAAAAGAAAGGAAAACCGGCCGGCGGAGGACAGCGGCCGCAGCGGCGCCTCCACATGGGTTCGGCTATTGTTCGGAGGTATTTTTATACCGAACAAACCATGCGGTCGCAGGATAAGTACAACAGCCATAACGAGAAATTCGGCCACCAGCGTCAGCTTGGTCATGTTGAAGGCGACGCCGGCGATCTCCACGGTTCCGAGCGCCGCGCACAGCGCCTCGATCTGCGCCACGAGCAGCGCGGCGAGGTAGGCACCCCGGATCGAGCCCATGCCGCCGACCACCACGACCACGAAGGCGTCGCCCAAAACCGTGAGGTCTATCAATAGATTAGCAGGCTCGCGCGGCATCTGCAGCGCGCCGCCGAGGCCGGCGAGGCCGGCCCCCAGCGCGAAGACGGCGGTGAACAGCACCGCCTCGTTGATGCCGAGGGCCGCGACCATCTCGCGGTCCTGCGTGGCGGCGCGGATGAGGCGGCCGAAGCGCGTGCGGGTGAGTGCAGTGTGGAGGACGATCAGGACAATCGGGCCGATGAGTGCAAGGAAAATGTCATATTGCGGCAGCCGCCGGCCGAGCAGGTCGACCGCCCCGGTGAGGCCCGGTGCACGGGGGCCGAGAATGTCCTCCGGGCCCCACAGCGCGAGCGTGGCGTCGTTGATGATGAGCAGCAGCGCGAAGGTGGCGAGCAGCTGGTAGAGCTCCGGCGCCCGGTAGATGCGCCGGAGCACGGCGACCTCCACCAGCGCGCCGATGAGGCCCATGGCGAGCGCCGCCGCGAGAACCGCGCCCCAGAAGCCGAGGGCGCCGGGCATCATCGGCGCGAGCGTGACGGCGACGTAGAGCCCCAGCATGTAGAAGGAGCCGTGCGCCATGTTCACAATGCGCGTCACGCCGAAGATGATGGACAGCCCCGCCGCCACCATGAACAGGGTGGAGGCGGCGGCGAGCCCGTTGATCGCCTGAAAGGCGAGGGCGGGCAGCAACGGCCACTGCGCGGCGATCGCGTCGAAGGGCGCCTGCAAATATCCCTGGAATATTGCCTGGAAGGACATGGCGGCGAGGTCCCCGGCGCGCGGTCGACACGCGTGCCGCCGGCGTGGTGCGGCGTGGTGCGGCGTATCAGTCGGCGGCGGGGCGCAGCGCCTTCACCTCGGTATCTGAGGGCAGCACGCTGGCGCCATCGATATAGCGAGCGCCGGTCATCACCCCCTTGCCGTCTTTCACCGCCGTCGTGCCGACAAAGGCCCCCATGGTCGCCTGATGGTCGCTGGCGCGGTAGACGAACGGACCGAACGGGCCGGTGACCTCCAGCCCCTTGAAGGCGGCGACCATGCGCTCGGCGTCGATGCCGCCCGCGGCGCTCGCCCTGGCGAACCCCGCCGCCAGCGATTTGATGGTCGCATAGCCCACGACGGAGCCCAGGCGCGGCGGCTCGCCATAGGCGGCGCGGTAGGCGTCGAGGAAGGCTGTGTGCTCGGGCGTGGCGATGTCGTACCAGGGATAGCCCGTCACCACCCAGCCGACCGGCGCTTCCGCCTTCAGCGGGTCGAGATATTCCGGCTCGCCGGACAGAAGGCTGACGACGAAAACGCCCTCCAGCGCCGAGCGCGTATTCGCCTCGCGCACGAATTTGGCGAGATCCGGCCCGAACAGCACGTTGAAGACCGCGTCGGGCTTGGCGTCGGCGATGGCCTGCACCACCGGGCCGGCATCGAGCTTGCCGAGCGGGGTGGCCTGCTCGGTGACGAACACGACGTCCGGCTGGGCGGCGCTGAGCAGCTTCTTGAAGGTGGCCGCGGCGGACTGGCCATATTCATAGTTCGGGTAGACAAGCGCCCAGCGCTTGCGCTTCGCGGCGATCGCTTCCGGCATCAGCATGGCGACCTGCATATAGGTGGAGGCGCGCAGCCGGAACGTGTAGCGGTTGCCGTCCGACCAGGTGATCTTGTCGGTCAGCGGCTCGGCGGCGAGAAAGAAGACCTGGCGCTTGGCGGCATAGCTCGCGACCGCCAGCCCGACATGGGAGAGGAAGGTGCCGGTGAGCGCATCGACCTTCTCGCGCGTCACCAGTTCCTCGGCGACGCGCACCGCGTCGCCGGGGTTGCCGCCGTCGTCACGGGTGATGAGTTCGAGCGGGCGCCCGGCAATGCCGCCGGCGGCGTTGATCTCGCGGACCGCCAGCTCCATGCCCTTGCGGTAGGGTTCGAGAAAGGCGGGCTGCGCCTTGTAGCTGTTGAGCTCGCCGATGCGTATCGGCTCGGCGCGGGTGGTCGATCCCGCCAATCCCATCCCGAGGCCCGACAGGGCCAGCACCGCGCCGAGCAGCGCCGTCCCGATTTTCTTGCCGCCGCTGCTCATGCTCTGCCCCACATGCTCTCGCCCAAAGGGCTCTCGTCCTGCGCGTTCCAACGTCCCGCGCGCTCCAGGCCCGGCGACAAGGTATCGCCCGTCCGCCTCACGTCCAGCCCCCACAGCCGGACCATCAGCGATCCTGTGGATGCTCAGGGGCCGATCTCGACGTCCGGCTCGGGCACCGGCGCCGCGCGGCGCGAGGCCATGAGGGCGCCGCCAACGATCAGCGCCGCCCCGGCCAGCGTGCTCAGCGAGGGAATCTCGGCGAAGGCGAAGAAGCCGATGCCGACGGCCCAGATGAAGGCGGTGTACTCGAACACACCGAGGCGGCTCGCATCCGCCCGCTTATAGGCGGAGGCCATCAGCAGATGCCCGGCCGTGCCGAGTGCGCCGATGATGAGAAAGGTGATGAATTCGGAGGGCGCCGGCGCGGTCCAGCCCGGTACCGCCAGCGGCACGATGATGAAGGCCGGCAGCAGGTTCTGCAGCAGCACGATGGTGGGCAGCGGGTCGTGCGCGGCGCGGCTCTTCAGCGCGACCATGGAGAGCGCATAGGTCACGGCCGAGGCAAGCGCCGCGGCCAGCCCCCACGCATTGGCTGTGCCGGCGCTTTCCACCTCGTGCCAGAGCACGACGAGGACACCGGCAAAGCCCAGAAGCAGGGCGGCGATGATGCTGCGGTCCGGCCGTTCGCCCAGCAGCAGCGCGGCGAACAGGGCGATGAAGATCGGCGCGGTGAAGGACAGCGCCAGGACCACGGCGAGCGGCAGAACCGCGAGCGCGTAGAAGAAGCTGAGCGCGGTGGCGGCGACGACGAGCGAGCGCCAGAGATGCGGGCGCAGCGTCGCCGCGCTCGGCCACGGCGTGCGCAGGGCGCGGAACAAGGCGAAGGCGACCAGCGTGCCGCAGACATAGCGCATGGCCGCGATCTGCGGGGTCGAATGGCTCGCCGACGCGTGCTTGATGACCGCGTCCATGATGGAGAGCAGGCCGATGCCGGCAATGGCGGACAGGGCCGGCCCGAGGGCGGCGCCGATGGCGAGGCGGGGCATCGATCAGCCCGCCGCGCCGGAAGGGGCCGGGCATGCCGATGCCGGGACGCGGTGCGCCGCGAGGCAGAGCCGGTAGGGATATTCCCGGGTGGCGGAGATGTCGTGCAGTTCGCGCGCGCCGCTCTGGCGGACGAAGCCGCAGGCCTCGTAGAAGCGGTGGGCGTCGAGAAAGCGCGTGTCGGTCCACAGACGGACCTCGGGTGCGCCCTGCGTGGCGGCGACGGCAAGCGCGGCGTCCATGAGCGCGCGGGCCACGCCCCGGCGGCGGGCGCGGGCGGCGACATAGACCTTGGTGATCTCCAGCGCGCCGGGCGGCGCGTCCGCGTCTCCGGTGGGCGCCAAAGCGAGCGAGCCGATGACGCCGCCATCGTCCTCGGCAACCCAGATGCGGCCGCCGCGGGCGGCGAAATGGCTGGCGATGGCATCGAGCTCGGGGAATTCGGCGGCGCGGTCGAAGAGGCAGCCGGGATATTCGGCGAAGGCCGATTCGATGAGCGCGGCGATGGCATCGCCGTCTTCATTGCGCGCGGGGCGCAGCTGGAACGCGGTCACGACAGGACTCCGGCCAACCGTGTCGCAAAAAGTCGGGCGGGAATGCGGGTAGGGTTCGACGCGGCGGCGCGGGCGGACTATGTTCGCAAGGTCTTTCCGCGTAAAGCGTAATCATTATGTTGGTGTGCGAATTGGATGTAATGGACCTTTGCCGGGGCTTCGCCCGTTACCTCGGCATGCGTCCGTCCCGGAGTCCTCGATGAAGCTTGCCCGCCTTCCCGACAGCCGCCCGGTCCGCCGCGCGCTGGACCGTCGTCGCCTGGTGAATCTGGCCGGTCTCACCGCCCTCGCGGCGCTGGCGGCCGCCTGCTCCGCCACCAACCAGACCCAGGCGCCCCAGCCGGTGGAGCCGGCGATGCCGCGCTTCACCTCGCCGATTACGGCGCAGCAGGTGATGGGCAAATGGGGCCTTGCGGCCTATCACAGGCCGGAAGACGCGGCGCGCACGGAAGCGCAGGCCCGGCAGGGCTGCCGCCAGCCCTATGTCATCGATGCGGGCCCCTCCGGTGGCTTCATGATGTATCTGGCCGACCAGTCGCAACCTTCCGAGGTGGTGTCGAAGCAGGTCGCGCCCGGTCCGACCTATATCGGCCTGCCGGACGAGCCGCCGGGCTCGCAGAGCGACCGCGAGGTGCTGCGCTTCGACGGGCAGGTGATGGTGCTGAAATGGCTCGACCCGGAAGTCGCCGGGCGCTACGGCACCATGGTCTATGTGCGCTGCCCCTGACCGTAGCGGCGTGGGTCTCGGCTGCCGGAGCGAACGGGCATCGGGCGGGCGGTAACACGGCACTAACCGGAAATTAACCATGGCACGCCAAGCTGTGGTTTATTTCCAGGTGTCGGATGGCCCTCAATGCGCGCTGATTCGTGCCTTACTCCGCTGACCGCCGCTTCGCGCCCGCCCGCGCGCCCGGCCTCGTGCCCGATCACGCGCGCGGCCCTGCGCTCGATGGCGCTCGCCGGCACCTGCGCCCTGCTTCTGCTGGCTGCGACGGGCGGTGCCGGGGCGCAGAGCGGCATGGACGGTTTCGCCTCCTCCTACCAGCTCTATTCCGGCCAGCGCGGCGGCGCGGCGCCCGCCCGCGCCCGGCCGGCCGCGAATAGCGGGGGCGGCTCCA
>JAEZMI010000103.1 GCA_023414975.1 Pseudomonadota bacterium
GTCGATATGGCCATGCGTCAGCACGATCTTTTCCGCCGTGACCTCCAGTTCTTCCAGCGCGGCGAGAATGCGGGGCAGATCGCCGCCCGGGTCGATCACCGCTCCGCGCTTCGTCGTCTCGTCCCAGACGATGGAGCAGTTCTGCTGAAACGGGGTGACGGGGACGACGGCGACCTTCAGGCTGGGCATGACGGCTCCTTGGCAATAGGCAGGTCGCGCGGCTGGCACAGGCGGCGCGGCAAACGGCGCGGACTTTGGTCGAACATATGCCAGGGCGCAAGGCCGCTGCCGCCCGAGCGCGCCTTGTGGCGCCCTGCGCCCAATGCTATTGCGCCGCCATGAGCACCGAGCCGATTTCCAACATCCGCAATTTCTCCATCGTCGCCCATATCGACCATGGCAAGTCGACCCTGGCCGACCGGCTGATCCAGATCACCGGCGGGTTGTCGGAGCGCGAGATGTCCGAGCAGGTGCTCGACAACATGGACATCGAGCGCGAGCGCGGCATTACCATCAAGGCGCAGACGGTGCGCCTGTCCTACAAGGCGCATGACGGCAAGGACTATGTGCTGAACCTCATCGACACGCCCGGCCATGTCGACTTCGCCTATGAGGTGAACCGGTCGCTCGCCGCCGTGGAGGGCTCGCTGCTGGTCGTGGATGCCTCGCAGGGCGTCGAGGCGCAGACGCTTGCCAATGTCTACCAGGCCATCGACAACAATCACGAGATCGTGCCGGTCCTCAACAAGGTGGACCTGCCCGCCGCCGAGCCGGACAAGGTGAAGGCGCAGATCGAGGACGTGATCGGCCTCGACGCCTCCGACTCGGTGCTCATCTCCGCCAAGACCGGACTCGGCATTCCCGATGTGCTGGAAGCCATCGTCACCCGCCTGCCGCCGCCGAAGGGCGACCGGGAAGCCCCGCTCAAGGCGCTGCTGGTCGACAGCTGGTACGACGTCTATCTGGGCGTCGTCGTGCTCGTGCGCATCGTCGACGGGGTGCTGAAAAAGGGCCAGCGCATCAAGATGATGGGCTCCGGCGCGGTCTACGACATCGACCGTGTCGGTGTGTTCACCCCGAAGATGGTCGCCATGACCGAACTGGGTCCCGGCGAGATCGGCTTCCTCACCGGCTCGATCAAGGAGGTGGCCGATACCCGCGTGGGTGACACCATCACCGAAGAAAAGCGGCCGACCGCCGAGGCGCTGGCGGGCTTCAAGCCGGCGCAGCCGGTCGTGTTCTGCGGCCTCTTCCCGGTCGATGCGGCGGATTTCGAGGACCTGCGCGCCGCGATGGGCAAGCTGCGCCTCAACGACGCCAGCTTCTCCTTCGAGATGGAGACCTCCGCTGCGCTCGGCTTCGGTTTCCGCTGCGGCTTCCTCGGCCTGCTGCACCTCGAAATCATTCAGGAGCGGCTGGAGCGCGAGTTCAACCTCGATCTCATCGCCACCGCCCCTTCGGTCATCTACGAGATCGAGATGAACGACGGTACGGTGCTCGATCTTCACAACCCCGCGGACATGCCGGATGTCGTGAAGATCAAGGAAATCCGCGAGCCGTGGATTCGCGCCACTATCCTGACGCCCGACGACTATCTCGGCGCGGTGCTCAAGCTCTGCCAGGACCGGCGCGGTAACCAGATCGAACTGACCTATGTCGGTGCGCGTGCCATGGTCACGTATGACCTGCCGCTGAACGAGGTGGTGTTCGATTTCTATGACCGGTTGAAGTCGATCTCGAAGGGCTATGCCTCCTTCGACTACCAGATCACCGACTACCGCGTGGGCGACCTCGTGAAGATGTCGATCCTCGTGAACTCCGAGCCCGTGGACGCGCTGTCCATGCTGGTTCACCGCACCCGCGCCGAATATCGCGGCCGGGCCATGTGCGAGAAGCTGAAGGACCTCATCCCGCAGCATCTGTTCCAGATTCCGATCCAGGCCGCGATCGGCGCCAAGATCATTGCCCGCGAGACCATCCGCGCGCTCCGCAAGGACGTCACCGCCAAGTGCTATGGCGGCGACATCACCCGCAAGCGCAAGCTGCTGGAGAAGCAGAAGGAGGGCAAGAAGAAGATGCGTCAGTTCGGCAAGGTGGAGATCCCGCAGGAGGCCTTCATCGCCGCCCTGAAGGTCGACGACTGAGCTTCCCCGCGGCGGACCTCCCTGCATGACGAAAAAAGGCCGGGTTCGCACCCGGCCTTTCCGTTCGGAGTTGGACTCCCGCCGCTTCGTCAGATGACGTAGGGCGGGACCTGATAATAGTCGTTCACCTTGCGGTCCCAGTCGCGATCCGTCCAGGAGCGGTCGTCGGCGCTGGCATGGTGCGGCGCGCCGCGCAGCTGCTCCTCGGTGAGATCGACGACGTAGCCATCGAGGCCCTCGTCATATTTCAGCAGCGACCAGGGCAGGGGGTAATAGTCCTCGCCGAAGCCGAGGAACCCGCCGAAGCTCATCACCGCATAGGCGGTCTGGCCGCTCAGCTTGTCGATCATCACGCGCTCGATCGAGCCGATGCGCTCGCCGTTCGGACGATACACCGCGGTGCCCTCGACCTTATCGGAGCCGATCAGCGTCATGGTTTCGCTGGCGGCGAGATTGTGCTGCGTGCTTTCCATATCCTGTCTCTCCTGTGTTAAGCGTCTGCCTTGTCAGGAGAACGACCGGATCAGCTTTGCGTTCCATGGTTTTTACACATGGCGGGCGAAGACGAGCGGCGACGCCATCTGTCCGCCTGCTTGCCCCGCCGGGCGATCAGCTTACCCGTTGCCGGCGTTCTCTGTCCCGAAGCGCCCGTGGCGCGGTTTCGGAGCGGGGGCTATAAGGTGTCGAGATGCGACGCGGAGATTCGTCATGCGCCCTCAGCCTAATGGATCGCGTGCCCTGACCCGCCGGGCCGCGCTCGGCCTTACCGGCGGCGCGGCGCTGGGACTGCTCGCGCCATGGGCGGCATGGGGGCAGGAAGCGGGGCTGACCGAGGTCGATGCGCTGAAGCCCGGCCAGTATGTCTGGTATCCCGACCGCGCGCCGGAGGGGTTCGTCGCCATCATCGTCTCGCTGCCGGACCAGCGCTGCTATGTCTACCGCAACGGCGTGCGCATCGGCGTGTCCACCTGCTCGACGGGCAAGGAAGGGCATGCGACGCCGGTCGGGGTGTTCACCATCCTGCAAAAGGACGTGGACCACCATTCCTCGCTCTATGACGACGCCTCCATGCCCTATACCGAGCGGCTCACCTGGTCCGGCGTCGCCCTGCACGCGGGCGGGCTGCCGGGCTACCCGTCCTCGCATGGCTGCGTGCACCTGCCGCTCGAATTCGCCAAGCTGGTCTTCGGCGTCACCCATTACGGCACGCCGGTCATCATCGCCGACTCGCATTCCCAGCCCGTGGACGTGCTTCATCCCGGCCTCGTCATGCCGGCGGACGCCACCGCCGCGATCCGGGCGGACGCACCCACGAGCGCCAATGGCGCGCCCGACGCCGCCGCGGCGCCGAACCCCGCGCAGGATGCGGTGTCGATGATCGTCTCGGGCGCGGACAAGCAGCTCGTCGTGCTGAAGGACGCCGCCGAGGTGCTGCGCGCGCCCGTCACCATTACCGATCCCGGAACACCGCTGGGCAATGTCGTCTATGTGCTGAAGCAGGTCGGCGGCGAGGTGTCCTGGACCGCCGTCTCCTTCGAGGGGAACGGCGTGGCGGCCGGCAAGGCGGCTTCGGTCATCAACCGGATCACTGTCGCGCCGGAGGCGAACCAGCAGCTCGCCAAGCTGCTCGTGCCGGGCTCGACCCTGTTCGTCACCGATCTCGCCGCGCCGTCCGAGACGCGTTCGAACAGGAATTTCGTCGTCCTCTCCCAGGCGATGAGCTGAGCCGGTGCGGCGCGCGCTCCTTCTCGCGCTGGCCGGCGGGCTGATCGCCGGCGCGGCCTGGGCCCAATCAGCGGCCGACACCACCCCGGCCAAACAGCTCTTTGGCGCCGCCAGGGAACCGGCGGACATGGCCACGCGCTCGATCGGATTCTATTCGAAGGGTTGCATTGCCGGCGCGCAGGCCCTGCCGGTCAATGGCAAGACGTGGCAGGCCATGCGCCTCTCGCGCAACCGCAACTGGGGTCACCCCGACCTCATTGCCTTCCTCGAACGCTTCGCCGCCAAGGTGCCGCGGGTCTCGAACTGGCCGGGCATTCTCGTCGGCGACATGTCGCAGCCGCGCGGCGGGCCTATGCTCACCGGCCACGCCTCGCACCAGATCGGACTCGACGCCGATATCTGGCTCACCCCCATGCCAAAGCGCGAATTCACCAAGGAGGAGCGCGAAAAGGTCGCCGCCACCATGATCGTGCGGCCGGACCGGCTCGATGTCGACGCGAAGGTCTGGACGTCCGGCCATCTCGCGGTCATCCGCGCGGCGGCGCAGGATCCGGCGGTTGAGCGCGTGCTGGTCAATGCCGCGATCAAGAAGGCGCTCTGCCGCGACGCCACCGGCGACCGCGCCTGGCTTGAGAAGGTGCGCCCCTATTGGGGGCACGACTACCACATGCATGTGCGCATCGGCTGCTCGGAAGGCAGCCCCGACTGCCGCGCGCAGGACCCGGTGACGCCCGGCGAGGGGTGCGGCAGCGAGCTCGACTGGTGGTTCTCGGAGGGCAACATCCACCCGAAGCCCCCGAAGGAGCCGGTAAAGCCGCCGCCGCCGATGATGCTGAAGGACCTGCCGCCCGCCTGTCGCCAGGTGCTGCTGGCGCCTTAGGCCGGCTGGCGCCCGTCCTCCAGGATCATCCCTGCCGCCTTTTCCGCGATCATGATGGTCGGGGAATTGGTGTTGCCGGAGGGGATGGTCGGCATGATCGAGGCATCGACCACCCGCAGCCCGCCGATGCCGAACACCCGCAACCGCGCATCGACCACCGCCATCGGGTCGCTCGGCAGGCCCATCTTCGCCGTGCCGACCGGGTGGAAGATGGTCGTTCCGATGTCGCCGGCCGCGCGCGCCAGGGCTTCTTGCGTATCGTCGACGCCGGGGCCGGGCAGCATCTCCTCCGGGCGGTAAGGGGCGAGCGCCTTCTGCCCGACGATGCGGCGGGCGACACGGATGCTGTCGGCGGCGACGCGCCGGTCCTCGTCGGCGGCAAGATAGTTCGGCCGGATGCGCGGCGCCGCCGCCGGATCGGCGCTGGCGAGGGTGAGGTCGCCGCGGCTCTCCGGCCGCAGATTGCACACGCTCATGGTGAAGGCGGGAAAGGTGTGCAGCGGCTCGCCGAACTTGCCGAGCGAAAGCGGCTGGACGTGGAATTCGAGGTCGGCGCGCTCCACCTCGGGCCGGGAGCGGGTGAAGATGCCGAGCTGCGAGGGCGCCATGGTGAGCGGCCCGCGCTGGAAGAGGGCGAAGTCGAGCCCCATCTTCGCCCGGCCGAACAGCGAATGGTACTGCTCGTTCAGCGTCGGCACGCCCGAGACCTTGTAGATCATGCGCAATTGCAGATGGTCCTGCAGATTGGCGCCGACGCCGGGCATGTCCCGCGTCACCGCGATCCCATGCCGGGCCAGCTCGTCCGCCGGGCCGATGCCGGAGAGCTTCAGGATCTGCGGCGAGCCGATGGCGCCCGCGGCGAGGATCACCTCGCCCCTTGCGCGGGCGGTGCGCGTCGCGCCGTTCTGACGATAGACGACGCCGGTGGCGCGGCCATTCTCCACCACGACGCGTTCCGTGAGGCAGTGCGTCTCCAGCCGCAGGTTGCCGCGCTTCAGCGCCGGCTTGAGGAAGCCGCGCGCGGCGCTCCAGCGGAAGCCGCGCTTCTGGTTCACCTGGAAATAGGACGAGCCTTCATTGTCGCCGGTGTTGAAATCCGGGATCGGCGCGATGCCCGCCTCCTCGGCCGCCTTGCGCACCGTGTCGAGCAGGGTCCAGGTGAGGCGCGGGAACTCGACGCGCCACTCGCCGCCGGCGCCGTGGAACGCACCCGCGCCGAGATAATGGTCCTCGTGCTTCTTGAACGCCGGCAGCACGTCGTCCCAGCCCCAGCCGGGAAGGCCGAGCTGGCGCCAGTGGTCGTAGTCGCCGGCCTGGCCGCGCATATAGATCATGGCGTTGATGGCCGAGGAGCCGCCGATCGTCTTGCCGCGCGGGTAGTTCAGCGCCCGCCCGTTCAGCCCCGGTTCGGCCTCGGTTCTGAAGCACCAGTCGGCGCGGGGATTGCCAATGGCGAAGAGATAGCCGACGGGGATGTGGAACCAGATCCAGTTGTCGCGCCCGCCGGCCTCCAGCACCAGCACGCGGTTCTGCGGATCGGCGGAGAGCCGGTTCGCCAGCACGCAGCCGGCGGAACCGGCACCGACGATGATGTAGTCATAGCTTTCGGTATCGCGGACGGCGCGGGCGGGCATGGCGTTTCCTCGGGGCGACGGGACGGTCGTCTTCTTGGGTCGTCTTCTTGCGTCGTTTCGTTGCCCGCAACCTGCCCGCCATGCCGTTGGGCGGCAATGCGCATTACCGCCCACGCGATGTTCGCAAACGCGGGCCGGCGACAGCCCGCGTCCTGTCCCGACGCCCGTTACTGCGTCAGTTGCTGCGCGAAGATGCCGAGCGCCTGGGCGTAGACCTCGGCCTTGTTCCAGCCGAGCAGCGCCTGGTAGTTCGGCTCGCCCGGTCTCCAGCCCGCGCCGGGGCGCCAGCCATAGCCGCGCAGATAGTTGGCGGTGGAGGCGAGCACGTCCGGGGCGCTGCGCACGAGGTCCGCGCGGCCGTCGCCGTCGAAATCGACCGCGAACTTGACATAGGAGCTGGCGAGAAACTGCGTCTGGCCGATTTCACCCGCCCAGGCGCCGCGCATCTCGTCCAGCGTCAGGTCGCCGCGCTGGTAGATGCGCAGGGCATCGAGCAACTGGGGGGTGAAGAAGTTGGTCCGTCGGCAGTCATAAGCGAGGGTGGAGAGCGAGCGCAGGATCGGCATCTTGCCGATGTTCACGCCGTAATCCGTTTCCATGCCCCAGATGGCGACGAGGATCGGGCCGGGAACGCCGTACTGGCGCTCGATGCGCGCCAGAGTCGAGCCGTATTGCTGCAGCATCTGCCGCCCCTTGGCGATGCGTCCCTTGGAAATGCGGTTCCTGATGAACTCGTCGAGGCTCACCTTGAAGTGCTTCTGGTTGCGGTCGAGGCTGATGACCTTGGTGTCGTAGGTCACGCCGTCGAGCACGCGCAGCGTTCCCGGCGCGATGCCCTGCGCCACCGCCTCGCGGCGGAAGTCGCTCATCCAGGCATCGAAGCCCGAGGCGTCGTTGCCGCAGGTGGCGGCGAGGGCCGGCGCGGCGAGGAAGAGCGAAGCGAGGGCCCCGGCCAGAAGCGCGCGGGCGCGGGGCAGGGCACGAGGGGTGGCAGGCTGGTCGAACATGGTTCCTCCCGGGGGACGCGGCATCCCCGATGAGGATGCGCGACGAGAATGAACGCGAGGTCGTTCAAAAAGATCAAACGCCGATGCGTCCAAATCCGGGCAGCTTGATAGCGGGCCGGCGGATGTCGAGCCCCGCGACGGCGCCGAGCAGATTCACCTCGATCCCCTCCACCCAGGCAAGCGTCACGCCGGCATAGCCGCCGAGCGAGAGGCTGAAGCCGGTGCGTGAGGGCGCGAGGGCCACCCAGTCGCCGGCGACAGGAAAATCCTTGCCGATCGCGGTGGGCGGCAGGGCGACCGCCAGTTCCGGCACCTGCCGCACCACATGGGCGATGAAGGTGTTGGAGTTGGGGCCAGGCCAGACGTTGTAGTCGCCGTACTGGCGATAGGGATAGCTCTCCACTGCCGCGCGCAGCTTGGGGATCAGCGCGGTCGCGGCGGCGCCCGTCGCCTCGAACACGATCTCGGGTTCGTTGCCGTACCAGCGCCCGTCCGGCGCGTAGCCGTTGCGGCGGATCGGCGAGCCCCAGCCGACCTTGTCGTAGCGTTCATAGGCGCGTGCATTCGGCTCCTTGAGCACCAGCCAGGTATGGACGGCGAAGATGCCGCGCCAGCGCCCGACGCGGGCCGCATAGATGCGCACCATCGCGTCGGGATGCGCACTGGCCGCCGGCAGCGTGCCGGTGCTCGACCAGTCGGCGGTGCGCCAGTTCGCCGACCAGTCCTTCTCGTGCCATTGCACGAGAGCATGGGCGCCGAGCGGCAGGGCGAAGAACACGAGAAAGGCGAGGAGGAGCATGCGGGTCGTGCGGATCATGGCGCCTTAATCTGCGTGCCCAGGCGTCATCAACAAGGCTTCGCGGCCCCGCACGCGAAAAAGTGTTCGCCCGCCGAGCGCTCCCGTTCAAGGGTTTGGCGTGCGCGGGGCGGGTTCCGCGCGCCGACGGCGGCTTGCGCTGGCCCGGCCGAACGGATCAGATGACCGGCCACGGCGCGGTTCGTCATCCGCGGCCTCGCCCGGACGGGAGCGACCATGGACGCAGGCGCCAGCTTTTTCGGCGAGCTTCTCGGTTCCATCGCGGAACGCGGCCGCGCGCTGCTGGACCTCGGCCGCGAGCGCCGGCCGGCGGGCGCGGTGCGGGCGGCGGGTCTCAAGGATCTCTGCGACCGGCTGCTGTCCGGCCAGGGCGAATCCTCAGGCGTGGCGCTGGCCCGCGACATCCTTCTTGCCTATGCCGGCCTGAAGACCGGTGAGCGGGTCGCCTTCTTCGAGATTCTCGCCACGCATTTCGGGCCGGACAGGGCCCGGCTGGACGCGGCCGTCGCCGCCTATGGCGCGGCGGCGCAGGAGGGCACCCCGTCCTCCGCCATCACCTGGGAACTGCACGCCGCCAGCGAACCGCGCCGGCAGGAACTGATCCGCCGCCTCAATCTCGCGCCGGGCGCGACGGGGCGGCTCGTGGCGATGCGCTGCGATCTGCTCGACGCGATGGCCCGCCGGCGCGATCTCGCCGACGTCGACCGCGACTTCATCCATCTCTTCTCCTCGTGGTTCAATCGGGGGTTCCTCGTGCTCCGCCGGATCGACTGGTCGACCCCCGCCAATGTGCTCGAAAAGATCATCCGCTATGAGGCGGTGCACGAAATCCGCGACTGGAACGACCTGCGCGCGCGCGTCGACAGCCCGGACCGGCGCTGCTACGCCTTCTTCCATCCCGCGCTGGTCGACGAGCCGCTGATCTTCGTGGAGGTCGCGCTGACCCGCGATATTCCCGCCGCCATCGGCCCCATCCTCGCGGAGAAGCGCACGCCGCTCGACCCGAGGGCGGCCCGCACCGCGGTGTTCTACTCGATCTCCAACTGCCAGCGCGGTCTCGGCGGGGTGAGCTTCGGCAATTTCCTCATCAAGCAGGTGGTGGAGGAAATCTCCCGCGAATTCCCGGAGCTGTCGCATTACGTGACGCTCTCTCCCGTCCCGACCTTCCGCTCCTGGCTGGATGAGGAACGCGCCAATCCCCAGTCGGCCCTGCTGACCGGCGAGGACCGGGCCGTGCTCGACGCGCTCGCCGCGTCGTCGCCGCCGGAGGCCGCGCTCGCCGCCGCCGCCACGCCGGTGATCGAGGCGCTCGCCGCGCATTATCTGCTGGTCGCCCGCTCCCCGAAGGGCAAGCCGCTGGACACGGTGGCGCGCTTCCATCTGGGCAACGGGGCCCGGCTGGAGCGGATCAACCCGTTCGGCGACCTTTCGGCCCGTGGCCTCGCGCAGGCCTATGGGCTGATGGTCAACTACCTCTACCGGCTCGACGAGATCGAGGCGAATCACGAGGCGTTCTTCGACAAGGGGGAGATCGTCGCGAGCCCGCCCGTGCGCCGGCTCCTGCGTCCGGAGGGCACGGCGAAGGCGACCGCGACACCCCCCGGCAAGCCGGACGCTCCCCCCAAGGTTCTTGCGGGTTAGGCCTCGCGCGGGCTGAGCGTCGCGCCGGCCCGGCCTTGCCCGGCTTCCCGGCGGCAGCCGCGCCTCGCCGCCGTTCGGCCGGGACAGGCTCGCCTTGACAGGGCAGGGGCGCTGGTGCCGGATGGCCCTCCCTGTTCTCGCGACGTGCGGTGCCTCCATGCGGCTTCTCCCCCATTTGCTCAAGCGGTTCGTTCACAAGGGCAGCCTTGTGGTCATCGAGCCGAGCGGGGTGCGCACCGTATTCGGCAGCGGGAAGGACGGGCCGACCGTGGTCATGCGGCTGCATGACGACAAGCTCGACCGGGAACTCTTCCTCAACCCGGAGTTGGTGTCGGCGGAAGCCTACATGGATGGCCGTCTCACCTTCGAGGACGGCTCCACCGTCTATGATTTCCTCTATCTCTTCTCCATCAACCGGCGCGGCCTCGCCGCCCATCCGGTGCAGCAGGCGCTGCGGCGCGGCTGGCGCGGGCTGAAGCGGTGGCACCAGTCCAACCCGCTGAAGAAGGCCGCCAGCAACGCGCAGAGCCATTACGACCATCCGCCGGATTTTTACCGTCTCTGGCTCGACAGCCAGATGATCTATTCCTGCGCCTATTTCCCCACCCCGGACGCCTCTCTGGAAGAGGCGCAGCAGGCCAAGCTCCGCCATATCGCCGCCAAGCTGAAGCTTGAGCCGGGGATGCGCGTCGCCGAGATAGGGTCCGGGTGGGGCGCGCTGGCGATCTATCTTGCCAAGCTCGGGGTCCATGTCACGGCCATCAATGTGGCGACCGAACAGCTCGCCGAATCGAAGAAGCGGGCCGAGGCGGCGGGGGTGCTCGACCGCATCACCTTTTTCGAGCGCGACTACCGCGATCTCACCGGCACGTTCGACCGTGTGGTGTCGGTCGGCATGATGGAGCATGTCGGCGTCAACCATTTCGACGATTATTTCAACACCATCAAACGGTTGCTGGCCCCCGGCGGGTTTGCGATGATCCATGCCATCGGCCGCATGTCGCCGCCTGGCACGACGGCGCCCTTCATCCGCAAATACATCTTCCCGGGTGGCTATGTGCCGGCCATGTCCGAGGTCTTCACCTCGCTGGAGCGGGTGGGGTTATGGACGGCGGACTGCGAGTTCCTGCGTCTGCACTATTACTGGACCATCAAGCACTGGCGGCAGAATTTCGAGGCCGTCCGTCCTCAGGTCGTGGCCATGATGGGCGAGCGCTTCACCCGCATGTGGGAGTTTTATCTCGTCGCCGTGGAACTCGGCTTCCTGCACGGCTCCAACATGGTGTTCCAGCTTCTTCTGGCCAATGAGCGCGACGCGGTGCCGGTGATCCGCGATTTCATCACCGATGACGAGCGGGCGCTGGCGGCGCGGATGCCGGCCTGACCACAGGCCGGCTCCGGCCGGAGCCGCCGCGTTGACCCGCCGGCGGTGGAAGGCGCGATCTTGAGCGCCACGAGGGGATCGACCGGATTGACGGGAACTTTTACACCTATGCTTAGTTAGCCGCGTTGGTACCGTCAGCCGAAGCTTGCAACCCATGCCCGCCCCAGTGAATGCCCCGTCGCGGCGGGTTTTGCCCCCATCAATGATCGTTTCCGTACCGACCCGCGCCGCCCGGCGCGTGGCGCGGTGAGGGCGCATCGTGCAGGCATCCGTTGATCTTACCAATTGCGACCGCGAACCCATCCATGTCCCCGGCGCGATTCAGTGCCATGGCTGCCTGATCGTCTGTGACGGGCAGGGGGGGCTGGTCCGTCGCCACTCCACGAACGCGCCGCAGATGCTCGATCTGCCCGACGACATCATTGGGCGGGATCTGGCGGAACTGATCGGCGTGGATGCGGCCGAGCGCATTCGCGGGGCGCTTGATCGCGGCGCCGCCGAGCCCTCGGCCCCAGCCCTGCTGTTCGGCCTCTCGCTCGCCTCGGGCGTGCGCTTCGATGTCGCCGTTCATGCCTATGCGGGCAATGCCATCATCGAGTTCGAGCCGCCTTCCGCCGAGGACGGGCCGGCGCTCGATCTTGCGCGTTCCCTCTTCGCCCGCGTGCGCGGCGAGCGCGATATCGACAAGCTGCTGGAGCACTCGACTCGGTTGCTCCGCACGACGCTCGGCTATGACCGGGTCATGATCTATCGCTTCGCGCCCGATGGCTCCGGCCAGGTGGTCACCGAGGACAAGCGCGAGGATCTGGAGAGCTTCCTCTACCAGTGGTTCCCGGCCAGCGACATTCCCCAGCAGGCCCGTGAGCTTTATTTGCGCAACATCATCCGCGTGATCGGCGATGCCAGTGGTGAGCGCTGCACACTGGCCCCGTTCGAGGAGGAGATGGACGAGCCGACCGACCTGTCCTTTGCGCATCTGCGCTCGGTATCGCCCATCCATCTCGAATATCTGCGCAACATGGGCGTCGCCGCCTCCATGTCGATTTCGGTGGTGGTGGACGGCTCCCTGTGGGGGCTGGTCGCCTGCCACCATTATTCGCCGCGCGTCCTGCCGATGTCGGAGCGCGTGGCGGCGGAGATGTTCGGCGCCTTTTTCGCGCTGCATCTGCAGGCTCTCCGGCAGAAGCGCACGCTGGACGTCGCCACCAACGCGAGGCGGGCGCTCGACCGTTTCCTCAGGCTTGCCTCGCAGCATGAGGATGTCGGCGAATTGCTGCGCACCCATATGGGCGAATTCGCCAAGCTGATGCCGTGCGACGGCATCGGTTTGTGGCTCGGCGGGGAATGGAGCGTTCAGGGCGCGGTGCCGCCCACCTCCGCCGTGCCTGGTCTCATCGCCCATGTCGGCCCGCAGGCGGACGGCAAGGTCTGGGCGACGGATTCCATTTCGCGGGAGTGGCCGGAGGCGCAGGAGTTCAGCGCCACAGCCGCCGGCGTGCTCGCTCTGCCCTTGTCGCAGCTCCCGCGTGACTATCTGTTCTTCTTCCGCAAGGAGATCATTCATACGCTCGACTGGGCCGGACGCCCCGAGAAGAACTACGAGACCGGGCCGCTCGGCGACCGGCTGACGCCGCGCAAGAGCTTCGCCATCTGGAAGGAGACGGTGCGCCACCAGTCCACCCCGTGGACCGAGGGCGACCGCGAGATCGCCGAGGCCGCGCGCTCGACGCTCGTCGAGATCGTGCTGCGTCACAGCGAGCTGATGGCCGACGAGCGCGAGAAGGCGGATACGCGCCAGCGCATGCTCAATGAGGAGCTGAACCACCGCGTCAAGAACATCCTCGCCGTCATCAAGTCGCTGGTGGAGCACTCGCTGCAGGATGGGCGCAGCACGCAGGACTATGTGGAAAGCCTGCGCGGGCGCATCCAGGCTCTGGCGGTGGCCCACGATCAGGTGGTGCGCGGGGCCGGCGGGGGTTCGCTCGGGGAACTGCTGCGCGCCGAACTCTCACCCTATGGCGGCACCGCGACCCGCGCGGCACTGAACGGGCCCACCGTGTGGCTCGATGCGCGCGCTTTCTCGGTGATGGCGCTGGTGTTGCACGAACTGTCCACCAATGCCGCGAAATACGGCGCGCTCTCCAGTCCCGGCGGGCGAGTCGAGGTGAACTGGCGGCTGGTCGATGACGGCGGCTGCGAGGTCGTCTGGCGCGAGGTCGGCGGCCCTCCGGTGAAGCGCAGCGGGCGCTCCGGCTTCGGCACGGCGCTGATCGACCGCGCCGTTCCCTATGATCTCGGCGGCGAGAGCGAGATGCGGTTCGAGCCGAAGGGACTGACGGCCCGCTTCCTTCTCC
>JAEZMI010000156.1 GCA_023414975.1 Pseudomonadota bacterium
GATCACCAGCGTCCAGCTGCCGGTCGGCGCCACGGCAGACCGGACCCAGAACGTGCTGCAGCAAGTCACCGACCATTATCTCCAGGACGAGAAGGATGCGGTCGAGGGCGTACTCACGGTCTCGGGCTTCGGCTTCGGTGGGCAGGGACAGAATGTTGGCGTCGCCTTCGTGCGCATGCGGCCGTTCGACGAGCGCAAGTCGGCCAATCTGTCTGCCAGCGCCGTGGCGGGGCGCGCCATGGGCACGTTCTCCAAATATCGCGATGCCATGGTGTTCGCGCTGTCACCGCCCGCGATCCAGGGCATGGGCAACTCCAACGGCTTCAGCTTCTATCTTCAGGACATCAATGGCGCCGGCCACGCGGCCCTGATCGCGACCCGCAACGACTTGCTGGCCAAGGCCGCCAGCGATCACCGCCTCGCCAATACCCGGCCCAACGGGCAGGAAGACGAGCCGCAATTTGTCGTCGATATCGATCAGGAAAAGGCCAGCGCGCTTGGCGTCTCGCTCGCCGACATCAACGACACGCTCTCGACCGCTTGGGGCAGCAGCTATGTCAATGATTTCATCGATCGTGGGCGGGTGAAGAAGGTCTATCTGCAGTCGGCGGCCGAGTTCCGCATGCAGCCGCAAGACCTTGCCAAATGGCAGGTCCGCAATTCGGATGGCGCGATGGTGCCGTTCTCCTCCTTCGCCTCGACGCGTTGGACCTTCGGCTCGCCTCGACTGGAGCGCTTCAACGGCGTCTCGGCGCTGGAAATCCAGGGGCAGGCCGCACCTGGCGTCAGCTCCGGCGACGCGATGGCCGCGATCGATGAGATCTCCGCAGAGCTGCCGAACGGGTATGGCCACGTATGGACCGGGCTGTCCAATCAGGAGCGGCTATCGGGCAATCAGGCGAGTGCGCTCTACGCCATCTCGGTGCTGGTCGTGTTCCTGTGCCTTGCCGCTCTCTATGAGAGCTGGTCGATCCCGTTCGCGGTGCTGCTCTCGGTTCCGATTGGCATTTTCGGCGCGCTGGTCGGCGCTCACCTGTTCGGGCAATCCAACGACGTCTATTTCAAGGTCGGCCTCCTCACCACCATCGGACTTGCCGCCAAGAACGCGATCCTGATCGTTGAATTCGCCATCGAGCGGCAGGCGCACGGCCTTGGCCTCGTGGAGGCGACACTCGACGCAGCCCGCCAACGCCTGCGCCCGATCCTGATGACATCTTTCGCCTTCATTCTCGGCGTGACGCCGCTCGCTATTGCCAGCGGCGCCGGCTCGGGAGCGCAGAACGCGATCGGCATTGGCGTGATGGGCGGCATGATCGCGGCCACGGTGCTGGGCGTGTTCTTCATTCCGCTGCTTTTCGTCACGGTGCGGCGGGTGCTCGGCGGAAAAGCTACGCCGCGCGAGGGTTCGGACCCCGCCATCCGGGCAGACGACGCCCATGACCGCTGACCGCTTCTCGGGCTTTGCCCGGCGTTCTGACGCAACCGGTGATCTCATGCCCCTGTCCAAGCCATCGCCGCTATCGCGGGTCTCGCTTGCCCTGCTTGCCGTCCTTCTCGGTGGTTGCGCGGTCGGCCCGGATTACACCGCACCCGCCATGCAGGTGCCTGCCGCCTGGGGAAGCGGCAAAATGGTCAGCATGAAAGCGGGTGACGCGACCGGTCTGCCGCCCGACCTTGCGCGATGGTGGGAACAGCTCAACGACAAGACGCTGAACCGCCTCGTCCAACAGGCGGTCGCCGGCAATCTCGACGTGGCGACCGCCAAGGCACGGGTGCGGCAGGCCCGCGCCTTGCGGCGTCAGGCGCTGGCAGCCCTGTCACCGGTGGTGGTGGGCTCAGGCAGCTACAGCCGCGCCGATAATGGCAGCAATGTCTCCAACACCGGCGATGTGACGGTGTCCGGGGCATTCGACACCTTCAACCTTGGCGCCAATGCCAGCTGGGAGCTCGACCTGTTCGGCGAGAATCGCCGCGCCGCCGAAGCCGCGAAATACGGGCTCGACGCTTCCGAGGAGAGCCTGCGCGACACACTGCTGGTGCTCGTCGGCGACGTCACCACCGCCTATGTCGAGGCCCGCGGCTATCAGGCCCGTGTCGCGCTGGCACGTCGCACGGCGACGTCGCAGCGCGAGACGGCGGCGCTGACGCGCAACAAGCTGGAGGCGGGGTCTGCATCCGCGGTCGACGCGGCCAATGCGGAAGGGCAAGCGGCAAGTACGGAAGCCGATATTCCGCAGCTTGAATCTTCCTACCAGCAATCGGTACATCAGCTCGCCGTGCTGCTCGGCCAGCCGCCATCGTCGCTGAACGAGACCATGCAGCGGAGCGGGACGATCCCCGCGCCGACCCGCGCCGTGCCAAGGGGCGTGCCGGCCGATGTGCTACTATCGCGCCCCGATGTGCGGCTCGCCGAACGCCAGCTCGCGCAATACACCGCGAAGATCGGTCAGGCCGAAGCCGCGCGCTATCCCGATGTCAGCCTTGCCGGCGAGGTATCCACCTCAGCGACCAAGGTCGGCGATCTCGGCAAGAACTCGTCCATCAGTTGGAGCTTCGGCCCAAGTATGAGCGTGCCGATCTTCAATGCCGGGCAACTGGAAGCCGCGGTCGAGTACGCCCAGGCACAGCGCGACGAGTATTTCCTCGCCTATCGCGCCGCCGTGCTGACGGCGCTGCAGGAGGTCGAGAATGCCAGTGTCGCACTGAGGCAGGAGCAGCGGCGCAGCCGCAGCCTCGACGCGTCCGTGCGTTCGTACCGGCAGGCGACATCGCTGGCCCGCACGCTGTATCAAAGCGGCAGCAGCAGCTTCCTCGACGTGCTCGACGCCGAGCGCTCGCTCTATTCGGTCGAGGACGCGCAACTTCAGAGCCGCGTAGCGATCACCACCTATTACATCGCGCTGAACAAGGCGCTGGGCGGCGGCTGGTCGGGCGCGGTCGACACCCGCGCACCGGAGGTCACCGACCAGATGGCCCCCCGCTTTGTGCGCGCGCAATGGGCGACAGAGTTCGCGACGCCTGGACGATCATGACGTCAGGTGAGCACCACAAGGAGCCGTCGCCCAAACTGCGGGGGCGCGTGACACTGCGTGGTCAACTCGCGATGTAGCGCGCCACGCGGGCGAGGCCGAAGGAAATGTGGTTGCGCTGGATGAAGCCGACGGCCCGCAGGTCGCCGGCCTCCAGCGCACGGGCGAGTTCCTGCAATTCCTCGGCGAGAAAGCTGATTTCCTCGTCCCACATCTGGTCGACGAAACTGTACCAGACGCGGGAGGCCTGGAAATAAAGCCGGTCATGAACCTGCCGGAACGCCGCGTTGGAGATCAGGCCGTTGATGGCGAAATGCAGTTCGTGATTGATCGCCCAGAAGGCCTCGAAGTCCCGTGCCTGCCGCAAGGCCTCGACGCGCGGCAGCAGCCCCGCGATCCGCTCCAGCGCGCGGGGGGCGTCGGCTGGGGAACCGAAGTCGCCGATCATCTCGCTGAGCCGGAGCCGGAAGGCATAGATGTCGCGGACCGTCCGGAAATCGACGCCCGTCACGTGGGTCCCCACGCCGTTGCGCGTCTCCACCAGCCCCTCATTTTCGAGACGCTGAAGCGCTTGGCGAACCGGGGTGCGGCTCACCTCGAAGTCGTTGGCGAGCTCGGTTTCCACCAACAGCGTGCCGGGCGGATAGCGCAGCAGGCAGATGCGCTCGCGCAGTGCAGCATAGATGTCGCCCGACTGCCCGCGGGGCGCCGTGACGCGTCCTTCCGCGGCCCGGCCTGTAGAGGGCGACCGCGCGGCACGGGGGCTCTTCATGCTCAAAAGTCCCGGAACAGACGACCATAGCCTTCGATGCGATCGTGCACGCCGGCGAGGCGCAGGCAATCCCACAACATGGCCTGGTTGCTGACCACCACCGGCTTGCCCGTTTCCGCCTCCAGCGCCTCGACGATTTCGACCGAACGCAGCGCTCCACAGCTGATAAAGATCGCGTCGGCTTCGGGGCGATCGAGCGAGCGCGCGAAGTCGAAGATGTAGTCCGGCGTCACCCGCACCATGTCGGCGTCGTTCTCGATGCCGAGGCCTTCGATGGCGAGAATCTCGAAGCCGCGCTGGCGCATATAGTCCCGCTCGATGGCATTGACCGCGTCCACATAGGGGGTGGCGATGACAATGCGCCGGGCGTTCAGTGCCTCGAGCGCACGCATCACGCCGGTGATCAGCGAGGTCGGCCGGGCTGTGGGGGCGCCGCGCCGCAACTCGGCGAAGAGCTTGTCCTCGCCGATAACCACGCTGCCTGATGTGCAGGCGTAGCAGACGACGTCCAGGGCCTCATCGGGCAACAGCAGCGCGGCGGCGTCGGCAACGCCGGAAGCCATCGCCGCCAGAGTGTCGACATCGACGCGGTTGGCCATCGCCGCGCGGGTGAAATGCAGGCCGACGCCGGGCGGGGCCAGCCGGAACATGTCGGATTCGATGGTCTGCTCCATCGCCAGAAGCACAAAGCCAAGGCGGGCGCGGGCATGACGCCCGGCATCGAAGCGTATGCCGGGTCTGGGCGAGACGGTCGAGCGGTCGAGCATGGCAAACCCCATGAGAGATGCACACGCTGTACACAGGCATATCGGAGATGGCAACATATGATTGATGAAAGGTACTAAATGACCCCCATTGACGGCTTTTTGCGGATGCGATTACGATACCTACATTCAACCTGCATACAGCTGAGAGGTCGTCATGACCGGCAGACTACGCACCGAGCGGCTTCGCCAAGCCCTCGCGAACGCCCATCTCGATGGCGCGATCCTGACCAACCCCGATTCCATCGCCTACTTCGCCGATTACTGGAACTATCTCGGCGTGGAATTCGGTCGCCCAACGCTGATGGTGATCCCCGTCGCCGGCGAGCCGGTGCTCATCACCCCGCTTATGGAAGCGGAGATGTGTACACGCATGAGCTGGGTTGGCGACATCCGTCCCTGGTGTGACGGCATCGACGACGAATGGCGGGGCGTATTCCGCGCGGCCGTGCTCGCCGCGGGGCTCCCGTTGGCGCAGGCATCCCGCATCGGCATCGAGCAGCTGAGCCTTCCCGCGCTGATCGGTCGGGACCTGCTTCCCATGCTCGCCGACCGGCAGATCGTGGACGCGGGGCCCATTGTCGCCGAATTGCGCAGCATCAAGTCGCCGGACGAGATCGCCATCATGCGCAAGGCCGGCGAGGTCGCCGTCGCAATGGTCGAGGGTGCCCGTGCGGTCCTTGCCGCCGACATACCGGAATATGAAGTGGCGCTTGCTGTCATCTCCGCCGGCACGCGCAAGGCCGCATCCTTCCTGGATGAGGACGGGGACCGCTTCGTGTCGCCGACCATCCATAATCTGCAGATCCTGCAGTCGGGCACGGACACCTGCATGGTGCATCGCCGCTCCTCGACACGGCGCCTGCGCCGCGGCGACCCGGTTTATCTGTGCTTCTGCGGCATCGCCAACTTCCGGGGCTACAAACTCGGTTTCGACCGCGAGTTCTTCGTGGGCGATGCGACCGACAAGCAGGCCCGCATCTATGAGACGGCCGTGGCCGCCCAGCAGGCGGCGCTTGCCGCCATTCGCCCCGGCATCACCTGCGAGGCGGTGAATGCCGCCGCCGAGGCGGTCTATCGCGAGGCTGGTTTCCATCCCGGCTACCGCACGGGCCGCTCGATCGGCTGCTCGTTCCTGGAGCCACCGGAGCTGAAGCGCGGTGAAACCCGGATACTGGAGGTGGGTATGACCTTCGCGGTCGATGGCGGCATCACCATCGAGGGCGAGTTCGGGGGACGCATCGGCGATTCCATCGTGGTGACGCCAGATGGCTTCGACTATCTGACGCCTTATCCACGCGACCTGGCGGTGGTGTGAGAGGCCTCATGCCCCTCCCGCTCGCCACGCTCCTCGCCGTCAATCGCGACCTGCTCGCACAGCGCTGGACACGCGCCGATCTCGCGGACCTTCTCCACCCGCGCCACGGCGTGGTGTCGGGCTTCGAGGTCATCCTCGACGATCTCGGGCGCCTTCTGGCCCGCGATCTCGGCGACACGCCGCCGCGCGAGCCGCAAGGAGCACGAACCCGATGAACGCGCGCCTGACCCTGCGTGCCCTAATCGCCGGACTGGACGCCGGCCGCTGGTCGGCGCTCGAACTTGCGGAGACGGCGCTGGCGAAAGCCAGGCATCTCGATCCGACGCTGCACGCCTTCGTCACCTTGGCGCCGGATCAGGCCCAGGCCGAGGCGAGGGCCAGCGACGCACGTCGGCGGAGCGGCCGCAGGCGTGGGTTGCTTGACGGCATCCCCTACGCCGCCAAAGACCTGTTTCTCACCCGCGGCCTACGCACCACCGCCGGCAGCCGCGTGCTGGGCGACTTCGTGCCGGACCACTCCGCGCGGCTCGTGGAGCAACTGGCGGAAGCCGGTGCGGTGATGCTCGGCAAGACGAACATGCACGAGTTCGCTTATGGCGCCACCGGGCAGAACGGATTCACCGGCACGACGACGAACCCCTATGATCCCTCGCGCTTGGCGGGTGGTTCGAGCGGCGGCTCGGCCGCGGCGGTTTCGTCCGGCGTTGCGGCCTTCGCCCTCGGTACGGACACCGGAGGCTCGGTGCGCGTCCCCGCCGCCCTGTGCGGGGTGGTCGGCTACAAGCCGAGCTATGATCGGCTCAGCCTCGAGGGGACCGTGCCGTTCTGCTGGAGCCTCGACCATGCCGGGCTGATCGCCGGCTCGGTGGAGGACGTCGTCCTTCTCGCGGATGTGCTGGATGCGGTGCCCGGAGGGATCGGCGCCGAGGCGCTGCCTGCCCGCCCCCCTGTGATCGGGCTGCTGTCCAGCTGGGCGGAGCGGGCGGAGCCGGCTGTGCGACATGGGCTCGGCCAGGCCCGCGCCATTCTCTCGCGGCATGGCGCCCGTTTCGTCGAGGTGGAGCTGCCCGATCAGGCGGAGGCGCGCACCGTATCGCTTACCCTCCAGCTCGCCGAGGCGCTGGCCTATCACGGCCCAAATCTCCGCCGGGCGGGCGATGCCTTTGGTGCGGATATCCGCAGCGGCCTTGCCGCCGGGCAGTTTCTGACGGCCGAGAGCTACGTGCAATGCCAGCGCATGGTCGTTCTCTACAAGCGATCCATGCGCCGGCTGTTCGATGAGGTCGACGCTCTCCTGTTGCCGGCCTGCCCGATCACGGCGCCGCTGGTCGATGCCACCGAGGCGCGGGTCGGCGAGGCAGCGACGCCCCTTGGCAATGCGCTGACGCTCTACACCTCCTTCTTCAACCTCGTCGGTGCGCCGGCGCTGGTATTGCCGGCGGGAAGCGACGCGGCGGGGCTGCCCGTCGGCGTGCAGATCGTCGGGCCGCAGGAGGCGGATGCGACCGTTCTGGCGCTGGCGCTGCGCCTCGAACGCGGCGGGCTCGGGAGCGACTGCCTGCCAGCTCCCTGCCTCGCCGAGGTGGATGCCGCTCGGACGCTCCACGCGGTTCCGCACCGCACGTCCTGAGGTTCAGCTACGGCGCTTCGGGCGGCGAGAATTTCAAGGGCGGCGGCAATCTCGTCTGGTCAGCCACCGAGAGTCTCTTCTTCGTCGCGCAATACGTCTCCAACTAGTACGCGGCGCGAGATGACGTCGAATGCACCCCTTTCGCGCGGGCGTGAGGCTATCTCGCCTCGGTCGGCCCCATCTCTCCCGTCCGCTGCTTCGCCCGCAGCGCTCCCGGCGCATGGCCCATGGTTCGCTTGAACGCCCGGCTGAAGGCGGCTTGCGAGCCGTAGCCGAGCCGTTCGGCGGCCATCTCGATCGGGATCTTGTCGCGTGTGATCCACTGCGCCGCGAGCCGCATCCTCAGTTCGGTGAGGTAGCGCAGCGGGGTCATTCCCGTCACGTCCAGAAAGCGCGCGGCGAAGACGGAGCGGGAGCTGCCCATGACCGAGGCAAGTTCGGCCACCGTCCATTCCCGGCCGGGATCGCGATGCACGGCGGCGATGACGCGCGCGAGCCGGGGGTCCCGCAGCGCCGCCACCCAGCCCTCGGCCGCCCCGCAGCCGCATTCGACCCATGCCCGGACGATGAAGACCGACACCACCTCGGCCAGCCGGGTGAGAATGCCGGCGAAACCGGCACGGCCGCCGCCGGTCTCCCGCTCCATCGCCTCCAGCATCGGCAGCAGTTCGGGGTAGCGGTCCAGCAATGTGCCGACCGACATCACCGGCGGCATCAGGCCGATGAGGGGGCTCATGCCGCCGAGTTCGAGCTCCATGCAGCCGCTGAAGATCACCACGTCCGTGCTGCGGCAGAGCGTGGCGTCGCAGGCGTTGATCGCCGCCACCGTGGCGCAGAGCGGGGCCTCCGTGAAAGCCGAGACGGTTCGGCAGGGCAGGTCCCCCGCCGACAGCAGATCGTGCGCCCCGCCATTCGGCAGCAGCACCGCCGCGCCGGCCTCCAGCTTCTCGATCGCGCTGCCGGGCCGGCGCAAATAGACCGTGCCGCGGGCAATGAAATGAAACTGCGCCCGGCCCGCCTCGGCGCCGAAATGCAGCCCGAAGGGCGGGGATATCTCGATGCGCCGATATTTCAGGCCGATGAACCGCATGCCGCCAAGCAGCTCGCTCACCACATCGGGGGAGGGGGAGCCGTGAGGAGATGGAGAATTATCGGACGAATGATCAAGCATGCCGGATAGAATGGCATAGTTCGTCCCGCCTAACCAGCGTAGCCTGTTGCAATGCAACATTCTCCTCTGGAAGGGCAGACGCATGAGTGACACGCTTGAAATGGACGCCGTGCCTCGATCCGCCATCTCGCCGGCCTGGGCGGCCGTGGGGTCGATGACGCTGGGGGTCTTCGGTCTCGTCACGGCGGAGTTTCTGCCGGCCAGCCTGCTGACGCCGATGGCGGCGGAACTGGGCATTACCGAAGGCGCGGCCGGTCAGGCGGTGACGGCGACGGCGCTGGTGGCGATGGTGGCCAGCCTGGTGGTCTCCGCGGCGACGCAGCGCATCGACCGGCGCCACCTCATGATCGTCTTCTCGACGCTGCTGGTGATCTCGAACCTCATCGTGGCCTTCGCGCCGAACCTGCCGCTGCTCATCCTCGGCCGCGTGCTGCTGGGCCTGGCGCTCGGCGGGTTCTGGGCGATGTCGGCGGCGCTGACCATGCGCCTGGTGCCCGAAGCTTTGATACCGCGCGCGCTGTCGATCCTGTTCAGCGGGGTATCGGCGGCCACCATCTTCGCGGCGCCGGTCGGCAGCTATCTCGGTCATCTGCTCGGCTGGCGCGCCGTGTTCCTGCTGGCGGCGGTGCTCGGCGTGGTAACGATCATTGCCCAGGCATTGACGCTGCCGCGCATGGCGCCGACGGGCACGGCGCGGCTGCGCACGCTGGTGGACGTGCTGGGCCGGCCGGGGGTCGCGCTGGGCATGCTGGCGGCCATGCTGGCCTTCGCCGGTCATTTCGCGGTCTTCACCTATATCCGGCCGTTCCTCGAGACCGTTACCGGGATCGGCATCAATGCGCTCTCCGGCATTCTGCTCGGCTTCGGGCTGGCAAACTTCGTCGGCACGCTGGCCGCCGGCCCTCTCATCGAGCGCAGCCTGAAGGCGGCCCTGCTCGGCATGCCGCTGCTCATGGCGGCGCTGGGTGTCGCCCTCGTCGCGCTGCCGGCGGATGCGACGCTGCACACGCTGCTGTTCGCCGTGTGGGGCTTCGCCTTCGGGGGCATTCCCGTCGCCTGGTCGACCTGGCTCACCCGCGCCGTGCCGGACCAGACGGAGACCGCCGGCGGCCTGCTCGTCGCGTCGGTGCAGCTCGCGATTTCCGTCGGGGCGGCCGGCGGGGGCGCCATACTGGCCGTCGACGGCGTGACCGGCACCTTCGCCGCCGCCTGCCTGCTCCTGGTCATGGCGGCGCTGATCGTCCTGTTCGGCATCCGCACCCGCCCCGCCAGCGCCCCCGCGGGCGCGGGGCATTAGCCGAGGATGCGGTGGCCGGCCGCCCGCAAGATAGGTACGGCCGCCGCATTGCCGAAAAGCGCGCCGGACGGCTGGTCCGACATCGGCGCGAGACGCCGCGAGCGTTTCAATGTGAGCTGATTTTCATCGGGCTGATGGTGCTGCGAGAGAGGATTGAACTCTCGACCTCTCCCTTACCAAGGGAGTGCTCTACCACTGAGCTACCGCAGCATCGGTGCGTGGCGGGTGTGCCGCCGAAGCGCGGGGACGTTTGCCACAGTGTGCCGGCCCGCGCAAGCGCTCCCGCGGTGATTCCCCAAGCTTGAGGCAAGGCCGCCACGCCGCGTGCCGCAAGCGCGCCGGCAGAAAGCGCGCCGGAAGAAGGCGCGCACATTGCCATCCCACGCCGAAGCGCTCTAAGGCAGGGCGCTGGGAAGGTGGCGAGAGGAAAGCCAGGGACCATGAGCCCGCCGGATGATGCCGAGCGCGCGGCGCGCCTTGCGGCGGCGCTGCGCGAGAATCTCAGGCGCCGCAAGGCGCAGTCGAAGGGCCGCGCCGCCGCGCTGGATTCCGCGCCCGACCCCGCGCTCCCGCCCCCATCCCCGCCGGGGGACGGCGACACGGAACCCCCACCGGCGCACCATGATACCGCCGACGAGCCTCCGAAAGCGGGAGGCTGAGGCGCGCGTTGTGCGGCCCGCGCAGTCGCGCTAGACCCTTGGGAAACTGTGCCGGCGAGGCTGCCACGAATCGGCCCCATCCTCCGGTCATGCCGCCTCATCGCCCGTCCCGCCGCATCGGCGCGCCCGTGCCCTTCGGGTAAGGAGAAGTGATTTTCATGGACCGCATCCGCATCGTCGGCGGCAATCCGCTCAACGGCTCGATCCCGATCTCCGGCGCCAAGAACGCCGCCCTTCCGCTGATGATCGCCGGCCTGCTCACCGATGAGAAGCTGGTGCTGGAGAATGTGCCGCGCCTCGCCGATGTCGCGCTGCTCCAGCGCATCCTCGGCAATCACGGCATCGACATCACGGTGGCCGGCAAGCGGCGCGGCGACGATGCCTATGCCGGCCAGACCATGGAGATTGACGCCCGCGTCATCGTCGACACCACCGCGCCCTATGAGCTGGTGTCGAAGATGCGCGCGAGCTTCTGGGTCATCGGCCCGCTGCTGGCGCGCATGGGCCAGGCCAAGGTGTCGCTGCCCGGCGGCTGCGCCATCGGCACGCGCCCGGTCGATTTCCACCTCGACGCGCTGCGCGCGCTGGGCGCTGAGATCGAGATCGACGCCGGTTACGTGCTCGCCCGCGCGCCGAAGGGGCTGCGGGGCGCGCGCATCGATTTCCCGAAGGTCTCGGTCGGCGCCACCCACACCGCGCTCATGGCGGCGAGCCTCGCGGAAGGCGAGACCATCCTCGAGAACGCCGCGCGCGAGCCGGAGATCGTCGATGTCGCCGACTGCATCAACGCCATGGGCGGGCGCATCGAGGGGCAGGGCACCGCGACCATCCGCATCGTCGGCGTGCCGCGCCTCAAGGGCGCGCGCCATTCCGTGCTGCCGGACCGCATCGAGACCGGCACCTACGCCATGGCGGTGGCAATGGCCGGCGGCGACGTGCTGCTGGCCGGTGCGCGCGCCGATCTTCTGGACACGGCGCTCGACACGCTGCGCGACGCCGGCGCCGAGGTGACGGTGTCGAATGCGGGGCTGCGGGTGAAGCGCAACGGGGCGGGGATCGCGCCGGTCGAGGTCTCGACCGCGCCCTATCCGGGCTTCCCGACCGATCTTCAGGCCCAGCTCATGGCGCTGACGACGCGCGCGCGCGGCACCTCGAAGATCACCGAGACGATCTTCGAGAACCGCTTCATGCATGTGCAGGAACTCGCCCGGCTCGGCGCGCGCATCCATCTCGACGGCGAAACCGCGACCATCGAGGGCGTGGAGAAGCTCACCGGCGCCCCGGTGATGGCGACGGACCTGCGCGCCTCGGTGTCGCTGGTCATCGGCGCGCTGGCGGCCGAGGGCGAAAGCATGATCCACCGCGTCTACCATCTCGACCGCGGTTTCGAGCGGCTGGAGGAAAAACTCTCCGCCTGCGGCGCCCAGATCGAGCGCCTCGCCGGCTGAGACGCGCGGGCGCGACGGCGGTCCGAGGGGCGTTTCGGCCAAAGGCTCTCTCCTGGGCCCCGGCTCGTCGTTGCGCGCGGCGCAACGCGTCCGGGGAACGATGCGCATGGCGGCGCGCCCTCGCGCCGAAGGCGCGTGTCCCGGCCCAGCGCAGGCGCAGCCGGAGCGCCGAGCCGGGACCCAGCGCCCGACTCTTCGGCAACCCCGAATAGCCTCACCACCCGATACGCCTCCATCCGGGTTTGGCGCGGGGATCCCCGCCGGCTCGGGGGGCTTCCGTGCGCGGAACGGGAGGATGGCCGGGCCAAGCCCCGCCGGGAAAGCGCGACGGGGCGACAGCGCGGCGGGGTTTTGCTTCGGCCGAAGAGTTTCTCCTGGGCCCCGGCTCGTCGTTGCGCGC
>JAEZMI010000179.1 GCA_023414975.1 Pseudomonadota bacterium
ACTGGGATGCGCTCGACGCCGATCTCGCCGCCTTCGCCGGCCGTCTCGTTCATCTGCGCCGCGCCCACCGCGCGCTGCGGCTGGATGCGCCGCTGACGGGCCGGCCGCTCGATGGGAGCGGCCTCCCGGATGTGGAATGGCGCGCGCCCGAGGGCGGCCCCGCGGCCTGGGACGCTCCCGAGGGGCGGGCGCTGGTCGCCGTGTTCTACGCGCCGCCGGAAGGCGAGGCGCCGGCCGACCGTGTGGCGGTGGCGCTGAATGCCGGCTGGAGCGGGATGCCCCTGAGCCTGCCGGTGCCGCGCGATGGTCATGCCTGGCGCTTGCTGGCCGATAGTTCGGACCCGGCCCGCGCCGAAGGCGACGCGCCGGCGGAGCTGCCGGCCCGCACGGTTCTCGTGATGGCGGAAGAGGCGCGATCCGGCGCGCCCCGCCGCGCGCCCGACCCGGCCCTGCTGGAGCGGCTAGCTGCCGCCGCCGGCATTGCTCAGGAGTGGTGGGATGTCGAAGGCGCGCAGCACATCGTGCCGGACGACACCAAGCGCGCGCTGCTGGCGGCCCTGCGGCTGCCGGCCGGCTCTGTCGGCGAGGTGGCGGACAGTCTCGCCGCGCTGTCGGAGCAGCGTTTCGGCCGCGATGTGCCCTTCGCCCATGTGCTGCAGATCGGCGCGGCGCCGGAACTGACGCTGGGCGGCCGGGCCGCGCGCGCGACGGGGCGCCTCGACGCGGTGATCGAGCTGGAAGGGGGCGATGTACTCGACTTCCCCATTCACCCCGAACAGGGACGGCGCACCGAACCGGTGCGGCCGGATGGGCGGCTCACGCGTACGCTGACGGTTCCATTACCGGAACTGCCCATCGGCCGGCATGTGCTGCGCCTTGGCGAGGCGCGCTGCGCGCTCACCATCGCTCCGCCGGCCTCCTATCTGCCGCTCGCTCTCGCGGAAGGGGAGCGGTGGTACGGAATCGGCGCCCATCTCTATACGCTCCGCCGCGCGACGCAGGATCAGGGCATTGGCGACTTCACCGCGCTGGCGGAACTGGGGATGCGCGCCGCCCGCGAGGGGGCCAGGGTGCTAGGCCTCAATCCGCTTCACGCGCTGCTGCCGAATGAGCGCGAGCGTGCGAGCCCCTATTCGCCCTCCGACCGGCGGTTTCTCGACCCGATCTATATCGATGTCGCCGCCTTGGGCGCGGATGTGGCGGGTTTCGCCGACATCGCCGCCAAACCGGCGGTGGATTATTCCGGCGTCTGGACTGCGAAGGAGGCCGCGCTCCGTTCAGCTTTCGGACGGTTCACCGGCGATGACGATTTCAGTCGATTCGTTGCCGAGGGCGGCGCGCCGCTGGAGCGGTTCGCTACCTTCCAGGCGATCACGGCGGCTTATCCCGACCGGAGCTGGTGCGACTGGCCCGATGGCCTTTCCGATGCCGGCGGCGCGGCGGTGGGGGCTTTCGCGCGTGCCCATGCCGATGCGGTGCGTTTCGCGCTGTGGCAGCAATGGGTGGCCGACCGCCAGCTTGGCGCGGCCGCGGCGCGGGTGAAGGAGGCCGGCCTCGCGCTGGGCTTCTACCGCGATCTCGCGGTCGGCACCTCGCTCGACGGCGCGGAAGCGTGGTCGGAGGCCGCCATGCTCATGCACGGCGTCACCGTCGGCGCGCCGCCCGATCCGCTGGGGCCGGAGGGACAGAACTGGCAGCTGCCGCCCTTCGATCCGCTCGCGTGGCAGCGCGACGGCTATGCCGCCTTTTCCCGTCTCGTGGCGGCCAATATGCGCCATGCGGGCGCGTTGCGGATCGACCATGTGATGGGGCTGCGGCGGCTCTTTCTCATCCCTCATGGCGCGAGCGGCGCGGACGGGGCGTATCTCGCCATGCCCTTCGAGGACCTTGCCGCGCAGGTGGCGCTCGAAAGCCACCGCGCCCGCTGCCTCGTGGTGGGCGAGGATCTCGGCACGGTGCCCGGCGGCATGCGCGAGCACCTGGCCGAGCAGCGGATGCTGTCCTACCGCGTGCTCTGGTTCGAGCGGAAGGACGAGGTGTTCATCGCACCTGAGGATTACCCGCCGCTCGCGGCCGCCTGCATTTCGACCCACGACCTGCCCACCCTGCCGGGCTGGTGGGAAGGAGTCGATTTCGACGAGCGCCTGAAGCTCGGCCTCGATGACGAAGCGGCGATGGCGACGGCGCGCGCGGCCCGCGCGGCCGAGAAGGCGGAGCTTGCCGCGGCGCTGATGCGAGAAGGCCTGATCGAGCACGTGCCGGCGGAGCGCGAGCCGCTGACGGACGCGTTCTTCGCGGCGCTGCACGCCTATATCGCCCGCACCCGCTCCATGCTGGCCTTCGCGCAGATCGACGATCTCGCCGGCGAGACGGTGGGGGTCAACCTGCCGGGTACCGACACCGAGCGGCCGAACTGGCGGCGGCGGCTCGCCCGGCCGGTCGAGACCGTGCTGGACGACGGGCGCGCCGAGGCCGCGCTCGCGGCCATGCGTGCGGAGCGCGGCGGGACGTCCCGATCCGGTTGAGCCCCCGGCGAGATGCCCGGACGAAAAAAGGGGGCCTCGGAGGCCCCCTTTTGCTGCGTTACGGCGTGGCGGGCGCGCTGCCACCGCCGGGAGCGGGGGGCGTGGGCTGAACCGCCGGATCATTCGGCGGCGGGGTCATGGCCTCGGGCGCCGGGGGCGGCGGGGTGATGGGGTTGTCGGCCGGCGGTGCCACGGGCTGCGAGTTGGTGGTCGGCGGCGTCGGGTTCTCGGTCGGCTGGGTCGTCGTTCTGCCAGAATACTGGACCGCCGCATAAGCAGCGATGACCAGAACGATCGCGGCCAGGATGAGGGTCGTCGTCCGGTT
>JAEZMI010000197.1 GCA_023414975.1 Pseudomonadota bacterium
AAGATGCGGTCGATATGCGGGTAGAGGCTGGCGAGGTCCGGCGCCGGCGGGCGCACCGCCTCGCGGGCGAGGACCGTCTCCATCGCGTCTCCAGCCACCAGCGCATCGATAAGCCCGGGCCAGCGCGCCACGGGAATGTGATGGGTGTAGAGACCCAGCGCCACCGCGTCGGCCATGCCGAAGCGTGCGCCGGTCATGGCGAGCCAGGTGCCGCTCCAGCCCGGCAGGCGCGGCAGCACGAAGGTCGCGCCGACATCCGGGAACAGCCCGATGGCGACCTCGGGCATGGCGAAACCGAGAGTCTCCCCGGCGACGCGGAACCGTGCGTGGCCGGAGACGCCGAATCCGCCGCCGAAGCACAGCCCGTCCACCAGCGCCACGAAGGGCTTGGGATAGGTCGCGATGCGATAGTCGAGCGCATATTCGTCGCGCCAGTAATCGCGGGCGGCCTCCTTGTTGCCGGCGCGGACCAGTTCCACCATCGCGCGCACGTCGCCCCCGACGCAGAAGGCCCGCTCATGCGCCGAGCGCAGGATCACATGCGCGATCGCCTCGTCGCTCGCCCAGGCGTCGAGCTGGGTTCGCATCGCCCGCACCATGGGGTGGTCGAGGGCGTTCAGCGCGCGCGGGCGGTCGAGCGTGACGATGCCGGCCGCACCGCGCACCTCGAACCGGACGCCGATATCGTCGGCCATATCCTGAGCCACGTCCTTATCCTCGTCCGTTGACCTCCCGCCGGACATAGACCAGCCGGGCGGAAGGGCAAAGCGCGACGATGGGCCATCCGGCGGGCGGAAGCGGGGCGTGACCAAGGGGGCGGACCAAGCGGCCGGGAAAAGGGGGAAGGATAAGGGGAGCCGGGGCGTGCCGCGTCAACGTGACCCGCACACAGGGGCGGTCGCATACGCAATCCTCCCGCTGAACATGTCGCTTTAGCGGCGGTATGACGTTATAAGCATTCGAAACTGGCACGTGAGAGTCCCGCTCATGACAATCCCCTTCGCCCGTCCGCGCCCCGCCTTCCCCGAGCCCGCGAGCCGTGCGGACGTGTCGTCGAAGCTGGATCTGGTTCAGCGCCCCCGGCGCAACCGCAAGGCCGGCTGGGCGCGGGAGATGCTGCGCGAGAACACGCTCTCCGTCGCCGATCTCATCTGGCCGATCTTCGTGATGGACGGCAGCGAGGGCCGTGCGCCCGTGGGCTCGATGCCCGGCGTCGAGCGCCTGAGCACCGATGAAGCGGTGCGCGAGGCCGCCCGCGCCGCCGCCCTCGGCATCCCCGCCATCGCGCTCTTTCCCTATACCGACCCGGCGCTGCGCAGCGCGGACGGGCGCGAAGCCCTGAACCGCGACAATATCCTGTGCCGCGCCCTGCGCGCCATCAAGCGGGAGGTGCCGGAGATCGGCCTCATCACCGATGTCGCGCTCGATCCCTATACCAGCCACGGCCATGACGGCCTGCTGGCCAGCGACGGCCGCATCCTCAACGACGAGACCGTCGCCGTGCTGGTCGAGCAGTCGCTCGTGCAGGTCGATGCGGGCGCCGACATCATCGCCCCCTCCGACATGATGGACGGCCGCGTCGGCGCCATCCGCCGCGCGCTTGATGCCAACGACCATCACGACACGCAGATACTGGCCTACAGCGCGAAATACGCCTCCGCCTTCTACGGCCCGTTCCGCGACGCGGTCGGCTCCTCCGGCTGCCTGAAGGGCGACAAGCTCACCTATCAGATGGACCCCGCCAACGGCGCCGAGGCGCTGCGTGAGGCGGCCCTCGATATCGAGGAGGGTGCGGACATGCTGATGGTGAAGCCCGGCCTGCCCTATCTCGACGTCGTCTACCGGCTGAAGCAGACCTTCGGCCTGCCGACCTTCGCCTATCAGGTCTCCGGCGAGTACGCGATGATCGAGGCCGCCGCCCGCAATGGCTGGCTCGACGGCGAGAAGGCGATGATGGAGAGCCTGATGGCCTTCAAGCGCGCCGGCGCCGACGGCATCCTCACCTATTTCGCCCCGCGCGTCGCCGAAAAGCTCGCCCGCCAGGGGTGAGGCACCGGCGCCGGGTGGGGGGTGACTGAGGGCGCGCATCCGGCCCGGCAGGCGCGCCCCGATCCGGGGCGGCGCCCCTCACGTCGCGACCATGCCGGGGGCGTGGCTGCACACATCGTCCACCACACTGCACTGACTGTCCGGCACTTCTGCCGGCTTTTCGCGCTGCTCGCCGGGCTGCTGCTGCTCGCCGGCTGCGGCTCCGTCATCGACGCCGACCAGGCCCGCATCTGCCGCGCCGTCGCCCCCGCCCTTCACGACAGCGACGCGGAAGTCATTGATAATAGGATTAATTCCGTTCCGGGCGCGCCGACCGCGCTGCGTTACGGCTACCGCGTCCGCACCGAACTGGGCACGGCGCCGCACTGGCTCATCTGCACCTTCGCCGCGCAGACGGGTGTCGGGAGGTTTGATATTACCTCAATCGACACGGATCGCGGCAGCCTGAGCGGCATTAAGTTGTTGATTCTAAAGCGTTGGTGGCTGTCGGATCCGCCACCCGACCGCTCGATGGGCGCGCTGTTCCGGCTTGGGCCCCGCGCGGCCTATTGGGTGCAGCAGGCGCTGGGCGGGCTGGTGATGGCCGGGGTCTACGGGCTCATTGCCACCGGCTTTTCGCTGGTGTACGGCGCGGTCGGCCGCATCAACCTCGCCTTTGGTGAAATCGGCGTATTGTCAGGCACTTACATGCTGATAGCGGTGGGGATCGCCGCCGATTTCGGACGGCTCGGGCCGCTGGCGCTGACGCTCAGCCTGCTCCTCGGCATCGCCGGCGCGGCGCTGGCGAGCTGGCTCGCCGGACGTCTCGTGGTGGTGCCGCTGGCGGAACGCACCCGCTCCCCCCAGCCCGCCCTCATCGCGACAGCCGGCCTTGCCATCACCCTCGCGGAACTGTTGCGCCTCACCGCGCCGACCCGCGTCAACTGGTTGCCGGCACTCATGAATCGGCCGATCGCCGTCGCCGGGCAGGACAGTTTCATCGCCACCGTCACCCCCGCCCAGCTGCTGGCCGCTGGCCTCGGCATGTGCGGCACGTCGCTGATCCTCGGCCTCGTTGCCTTCACCCGCTTCGGCCTGTTCTGGCGCGCCCACGCCCAAGATCCCGCCATGGCCGCCCTGCTCGGCGTCCCCGTTCCGCGCCTGCGCGCCCAAGTCTTCCTGCTCGCCGGTGCCGCGGCAGGACTGGCCGGGGGCGTGACCGTCATCGCTTTCGGTACTATAGCACCGGGCGATGGACTTTCCATTACGTTGAAAGCCTTGATTTCGGCGGTTATTGGCGGCATTGGCTCCGTGCCCGGTGCATTTCTCGGGGCCGCCCTCGTCGCATTGGTCGAAATCGGGTGGTCCTCTTCATTCGATATCGCGTACCGGGACGTGGTAATCTACGTCCTTCTGGCCGCTTTTCTTATCCTGCGGCCGGGTGGCCTCCTCCAGCGTGCGGCACCGACGCCGCGAGAATTCTGAGCGTTTTCATGACCTTGCCTGTCACTCCCGCCGATGTCGCCGCCGCCCGCACCGTGCTGGCCGGCGCGGTGCTGCGCACGCCCACCCTGCCGGCGCCGCGCCTGTCGGCGATTACGGGCGCTCATGTCTTCGTGAAATACGAGAACCTCCAGGTCACCGCGAGTTTCAAGGAACGCGGCGCGCTGGTGAAGCTGTCGAGCCTCTCCGCCGCCGAGCGCCGCGCCGGCGTCGTCGCGATGTCCGCCGGAAATCACGCGCAGGCGGTGGCCTATCACGCCGCCCGCCTCGGCGTGCGCGCGACGATCGTCATGCCCAAGCACACCCCGATGGTGAAGGTCATGGCGACCGAGGCCCACGGCGCCCGCGTCGTGCTGCATGGCGAGTCGGTCGGCGAGGCCAGTATCGAGGCCGACCGCATCGCCCGCGACGAGAAGCTCGTCTGGGTCCATCCCTATGATGACGCTCATGTTATTGCCGGGCAGGGTTCCATCGCGGCCGAGATGATCGAGGACGCGCCGGAGCTTGACGCGATGCTGGTGCCGGTCGGTGGCGGCGGCATGGTGTCCGGCATGGCGGTGGCCGCCCGCGCCATGCGGCCCAATCTTGAGGTCGTCGGCGTCGAGACGTCTCTCTATCCGTCCATGTGGAACGCCCTTCACCAGCAGACCATGCCCTGCGAAGGCGCCACACTGGCCGAAGGTATTGCCGTAAAGCAGGCCGGCACGCTCACGCGCGAGATCGTCTCGGCACTGGTGTCCGACGTCGTGCTGGTGGATGAACCCACCATCGAACGCGCGGTCAACCTGTTCCTGACACAACAGAAAACGCTGTCGGAAGGCGCGGGCGCGGCAGGTCTGGCGGCGCTGCTGGCCGATCCCGATCGTTACCGCGGGCGCAATGTCGGGCTGATCGTGTCGGGCGGCAACATAGACCCGCGCATCGTCGCGTCCATCATGATGCGCGAACTGGAGCGTGAGGAACGCATCGTCTCCTTCCGCTTCTCGATGCTTGATCGCCCCGGCGAACTCGGCCTGATCTCGACACTTCTGGGCCAGCTCGGCGCGAACATTCTCGAAGTCGAGCACAAGCGCCACTTTCTGGACGTCCACGCCAAGGGCGCGCGTCTCGACGTCACGGTGGAGACGCGCGACCGCGCCCATGCGGATGAGGTGTACCGTCAGCTCATTCTGAACGGCATGGAAGTTGTGCGCGTGGACTGGCGCACCGGCGGCTGATCTTGCCGCCGCGATCCCCGGATCCCATGTCAGGGGGGTTAGAGGAGAGATCATGCCCGACACCCCCTTCGGAGAGCGGCCCGGCTATGCCGAGCCCCTCCCCTATGCCTACGACCCGCTGGAGCAGCCTGAGTATTTTCGCGGCGTGCTTGCTCGCCGCTTCCTCGCCTTCCTGATCGACGCGATCATCATCTGCGTTCCCGTGGGCGCGGCAGCGGTGTTCATCTTTTTGTTCGGCTTCGTCACATTCGGTCTCGGCTGGTTTCTCTTCGCCCTGCTGAGCCCCGGCTTCTTCATCTGGGCTCTGGCCTATAGCGGGCTGACCCTCGGGGGGCCCCGTTCGGCCACGCTGGGCATGCGGGCGATGGAAATCGAGATGCGCCAATGGGATGGTGCGCCGATGAACAGCCTGATGGCGGTGCTCAGTGTGGTGCTGTTCTGGGTGTTCATGAGCGTTCTGACGCCGCTGGTGCTGATCGTCGGACTGCTCAACAGCCGGGGACGCCTGCTGCACGACCTGGTGCTCGGAACGGTCGTCACCAACACCGAGACCCGTGCCGCCGCGCTGCGCGGCTGGCGCAGTTGACGGATCGTCCTGTCTCGCTATCGCCGCGTTTGACGCGCGCCGCGGCTCTGTCACACTTGTGACGATCAGATCGTGAAGCAGCCGTGACCGAACACCCGCGCGACACACCGCAATTCTATCTGACGGCGCCCTCCCCCTGCCCGTACCTACCGGGCCGCGAGGAGCGGAAGGTATTTACACACCTCGTCGGAGAGCGTGCCACGCAGCTGAACGATGTGCTGACGCATGGCGGCTTCCGCCGGTCGCAGTCGATTGCCTACCGCCCAGCCTGCGAACAGTGCCGCGCCTGCGTCTCTGTCCGCATCTGCGTCGATGATTTCGTTGAAACCCGCTCGTTCCGCCGCGTGCGGCAGGCCAATGATGATCTGATCGGCGACATGCGTGCCGCGGTGCCGACGGCGGAACAGTACTCGCTCTTCCGCGCCTATCTCGACAGCCGGCATGGCGATGGCGGCATGGCGGACATGTCGGTGCTCGACTACGCCATGATGGTGGAGGACAGCCATGTCCGCACGCGGCTGATCGAGTATCGGCGGCGCGGCCCGGACACGGCGATCCATGGACGCGGGCAAGGGGCGCTCTATGCGGTCGCCTTGACGGACGTCCTCGCCGATGGGCTCTCCATGGTCTATTCGTTTTATGAGCCCGACGAGCCGTCGCGGTCCACCGGCACCTTCATGATTCTCGATCATGTGAGCAAAGCGAAGGCCTTAGGCCTCCCTTACGTCTATCTCGGTTATTGGGTCGATGGCTCCGAGAAGATGAATTACAAGCGCCGCTTCCTGCCGCAGGAGCGCCTGATGCCGAATGGATGGGAGCGCGTGCCTCCCGTCTGAGAGGTGTCCCGTCATCGACCTGTTGTCCAACTGTGGAATCGCTCCAGCCTGAACGACGTCCATCAGCTGGAGCGCCCGATGAACGACCACATCCTCGATACCCACGCGTCGCCCTTCCGTACCAGCCTCCTCGAAGAGGCGGAGGGCGATGGCAGCAACCCAACCGGCAACCCCACCATGGGAGAGCTGATTTCCGCCCGCTTCTCGCGTCGCGGATTGCTCAAGGGCTCACTGGCCGTTTCGGCGATTGCCAGCACGGTAGGCCCGCTGGCCCTGCTGTCCGCCGAGAAGGCGCAGGCGGCGAACACGAGCGAAACGGCACCCGCGGGTTCGGCCTTCACCTTTGTGGAAGTGGAAGCCGGTGCGGACCAGACGCATCACGTGGCTGAAGGCTACAATGCCGATGTGCTGCTGCGCTGGGGCGATGGCCTTTTCCCGGATGCGCCCGCCTTCGATCCGAAGAACCAGAGCGCTGAGGCCCAGCGCCGGCAGTTCGGCTACAATAACGACTATGTCGGCTTCATCCCGCTCAATGGCTCGGCCGACCATGGCCTGCTGGTGGTGAACCACGAATACACCAACGAGCATCTGATGTTCCCGGGCATCGTCACCATCGTTGAAGGCAAGCTAAAGGTGGCGCCGGCGGACCAGAAGCGCGTCGACATCGAGATGGCGGCTCATGGCGGCAGCATCGTCGAAATCCGCAAGGTGGACGGCAAATGGCAGGTGGTGAAGGACGGCAAGCTCAACCGCCGCATCACGTCGACCACCGAGATGGTGCTCTCCGGCCCCGTCGCCGGCCATGAGCGGGTGAAGACCAAGGAAGACCCGACCGGCACGCGTGTGATCGGCACGCTGAACAACTGCGCCGGCGGCGTGACGCCCTGGGGCACCTATGTGATGGCCGAGGAGAATTTCCACGGCTACTTCCTCGGCAAGCTCCCCGAAGGCCACCCGGAGACGGCCAATTACAAGCGATATGGCGTGCCGGAGGCCACCTATGAATGGGGCAATTTCTACGATCGCTTCGATCTGTCCAAGGAACCGAACAGCCCCAACCGCTATGGCTGGATCGTCGAGGTGGATGTCAACGACCCCACTTCCGTGCCGAAGAAGCGCACGGCGCTCGGCCGCTTCAAGCATGAGGGCGCGGAGTCCATCGTCGCGAAGGACGGCCGCGTCGTGTTCTATCTCGGTGACGACGAGCGCTTCGACTACGTCTACAAATTCGTGACCGCCGGCAAGTTCGACCCGAATAACCGCGCGGCGAACATGGACCTGCTCGACTCCGGCACGCTCTATGTGGCCCGCTTCGAGGCCGACGGTTCATTGAAATGGCTGCCGCTCGTCTTTGGCGAGGGCCCGTTGACGGCCACAAACGGCTTCAACAGCCAGGCGGACGTGCTGATCGAAACGCGCAAGGCGGGCGATCTTCTGGGCGCTACCAAGATGGACCGCCCCGAGGATATCCAGCCCAACGGCGTCAACGGCAAGGTGTACGTCATGCTGACGAACAACACCCGCCGGAAGGACGACCAGATCGATCCGGCCAACCCCCGAGCCAAGAACGCCTTCGGCCACATCATCGAGATCACCGAGGCCGATAGCGACTTCACGGCCACGGCGGGTAAATGGGAAGTGCTGCTGAAGTGCGGGGACCCGTCGGTTGCGACGGTTGGCGCCTCGTTCTCAACGGATACGACGCGAAACGGCTGGTTCGGCATGCCGGACAACTGCGCCGTCGATTCCGCCGGCCGTCTCTGGGTCGCTACCGACGGTAACAACCCGAAGGATACCGGCCGCACGGACGGGCTATGGGCGGTGGATACGAGTGGGCCGGCGCGCGCCACCTCCAAGCTGTTCTTCCGCGTGCCGGTGGGCGCCGAACTCTGCGGCCCGCTGTTCACGCCGGATGACCGCACCGCTTTCGTCGCCGTCCAGCACCCCGGTGACGGCGGCACCGACTGGGCGCCCTTCGGCCGCCCCTCCTATTATGAAGACCTTTCGACCCGGTGGCCGGATTTCAAGGACGACATGCCCGTGCGGCCGGCGGTCGTGGTCATCACCAAGAAGGATGGCGGCAAGATCGGCGCCTGATCGCTTGTACCGGAAATACGAAAGCCGCCGTCGTCGGACGGCGGCTTTTTCATTGAGTGGCGTGCCGGCACAAGCTGAGGTGTCTTCAGGGCTCAGAACTTGTTGTTGCGCGGAAAGCCCTTGGGCGGGAGCCGTCCGGCGCTGGCGCGTTCGCCGCGCCATTCCGTGAGGTCCGCCACGGTCCAGGTGCGTCCGGACGTGTCCGTCCAGGTGAGCCCGTCAGCCGCCTTGAACACCTTCACGTCGCTCATCACGCCGTCCTTGTAGCGTTGCAGCCGCACGCCGCGCCCGCGCGTCATTTCCGGAATCTGCGCCAGCGGGAAGACGAGCAGCTTGCGGTTCTCGCCGATCACGGCGACCATGTCGCCAACCGCCGGCACGACCTTGCAGGCATCCTGCGCGTCGACGCCAAGCACCTGTTTGCCTTTGCGGGTGTTCGCGACGCAATCGTCCTCCGCGACCAGGAAACCGCGCCCCTCCCGCGCCACGACCAGAAGCTTCCGGCCGCTTTGGTAGGGCAGCACATCGACGATGTCGGCCTCCTGCTCCAAATCGATGGAAAGCCGCAGCGGTTCGCCATGGCCGCGCCCGCCCGGCAGCTTGGAGGCGTCCAACGTGTAGAACCGGCCATTTGTGGCGAAGACGAGCAGCTTGGCCGTCGTTTCGGTGAAGAAGCTGATCTTGAGCTTGTCGTCACCCTTGAAGGTGAGTGTCGAGAGGTCCGACACATGGCCCTTCAGCGCGCGGATCCAGCCCTTCTCGGAGACGACGACGGTGATCGACTCGCGTTCCACCAGCGCTTCGATAACCGCGTCGGCATCATGCGCCGCGGCCTCGCCGAATCCCGTCCGGCGCCGACCGATCGCCGTGTCGGGCCCGAACGCCTCGCGAACCTTGGCCAGCTGACTCGCTACCGCCTTCCATTGCCGCGCCTCGGAGCCGAGCAGCTTCTCAAGCCCGTCCTTTTCCTTGGAGAGCGCATCGTGCTCCTTGCGGATCTCGAACTCTTCCAGCTTGCGCAGCGAACGCAGGCGCATGTTGAGGATGGCCTCGGCCTGAACCTCAGACAGCTCGAAGCGGCGCATCAACTCCGGCTTCGGCTCGTCCTCCTCGCGGATGATCCGGATGACCTCATCCAGATTGAGATAGGCGACGAGATAGCCGCCGAGCACCTCCAGCCGGTGCTCGATTTCCGCAAGGCGATGGCGTGAGCGCCGCTGCAGAACTTCGCGTCGGTGGTCGATCCACTCGCGCAGCGCCTCCAGCAGGCTGACGACCTTCGGCACCTGGCCGCCCACCAACACGTTCATGTTGAGCGGAAAGCGAATTTCCAGTTCGGTGAGCCGGAACAGGCTCTCCATCAACAGCTCGGCGTCGACGTTGCGTGCGCGAGGCTCCAGCACGAGCCGCACATCCTCGGCCGATTCATCGCGTACATCGGCTAGCAGCGGCAGTTTCTTTTCGTTGAGCAGATCGGCGATCTTCTCGACGAGGCGGGATTTGGGAACACCGTAAGGAATCTCAGTGACGACGATGAGATAAGTGCCCCGTCCGGTTTCTTCCTTGTGCCAGCGGGCTCGCAGCCGAAACCCGCCGCGCCCCGTGGCATAAGCGTCGGCGATCGACGAGGGCGGCTCGATGATAACCCCGCCGGTCGGAAAATCCGGCCCCTTCACAAAGCGGAGCAGGTCATCCGTCGTCGCCTGCGGATTGTCGATGAGGTGCAGACTGGCGTCGATCAGCTCGGCCGCGTTGTGCGGCGGGATCGACGTCGCCATCCCGACGGCGATGCCCGTGGAACCGTTCGCCAGCAGGTTGGGGAAGGCGCCGGGCATGACGACAGGCTCTTCCGTCGTGCCGTCGTAGTTCGGGCGGAAGTCGACAGCTTCCTCGTCGATCCCCTCGAGGATCAGCCGCGCGACCTCCGTCAGCCGCGCCTCGGTATAACGTTCGGCGGCAGCGTTATCGCCGTCGATATTGCCAAAATTGCCCTGACCATCCACCAGCGGGTAGCGCTGCGAAAAATCCTGCGCGAGGCGGACCATGGCGTCATAGATCGCCATATTGCCGTGCGGATGGAACGAGCCCATCACATCGCCGACGATCTTCGCGCTCTTGCGGAAGCCTCCGCCGGGATCGAGCCTCAGGAGGCGCATGCCGTACAGGATGCGCCGATGCACCGGCTTCAGACCATCGCGCGCATCCGGCAGCGCCCGGTGCATGATGGTGGAAAGCGCATAGGCCAGGTAGCGCTCTTCGAGCGCCGCCTTCAGCCCAATCGGCTCGATCACACCGCTGTCCGTCGGAATCGGTCCCTCTCCCATTCGTCACAGGTACAGGGTGACGGCAACAGGAACAAGACAAGAACGGACGACATCCCCAGCGGATATGATCTAGCCGCAATGAAGCGGGTGCGACGCAATGCCACATCCTGGAGTGATCCGGCGTGACGCTGTTGAGCCAGCTTCAGTCCAGTACCAATAGATACCGTTCCGCTGGTCCCGGTGATTCGCCGGTATATCGGTTGAGCTTTGGGAGCACGATGGCGTGAGAGAACAATCAGGTGACGTGATGCGACGGTCTTATGCTGTCCTTCCCCTCATCGCCGTCCTTGCGGCGTCTGCCACAGTCGGCACGACCGCGCACGCTCTGCCAATCGTGAACGGCGGACGTGAGACGCAGCCTGCCAAGTCGGCAGCCATACCGGCGGAGTGGCAAAATGTGTGCCGGGAGCGGCTGTTCGTTCGCAAGGATTGGAAGAAGCGGACGTTCTTCCTGCTCGCGCCGGTCTGCACCTCGGTTTGGATCAGCCGGCGCTTCTTTTCAAACGGGCGCTACTTTGCGGATCCCGACTTCACCATCCCGATCAATTGACCGGCAGCCTTGCAAGCGCCGATAGCAGCGAGTCGCGGGCGTCCGCCAGACGCTGCCCTCGCGGGGCGAGCACGCGCTGATGGAGGAAATGGCCGGTGAGGCGAAAAGCGGCCTGAAGATCCTCCACTCCCGGTGGCTCGGCTACTTCTCCCACGAGAAAATAGGGAAGTTCGAAAAGCTGCGCGCGCCAGGGCTCACCGGCCTCGCGGCTGACCGCCCGGCCGGACTTCGGCGAGACATAGAGCAGATCGTTGCGCCCACCCGTCGCTGCGCAGGAGGCGAGATCGAGGCCGAAGCCGAGTTCGGCGAGCATCATCAGTTCAAAGCGGGCCACCATCATGCCCACGAGCGCGGCATGTTGCACATGGGCCGTGAAGGTCGCGAGCGCGGCGTGAAGATCGGGATGCGGGTCGCGCTCCGGCAGAAGGCGCAACAGGGAGGTGAGATGCGCAAACCCGAAGGCGGCATGGGCTTCCCCCATGATCCCCGCCGCATGCGCTTCCGTCACCTCAAGAGTGAAGGTTCCCAGATGCTCGTCGATCCGCGCGCGCCAAACC
>JAEZMI010000204.1 GCA_023414975.1 Pseudomonadota bacterium
GCTGGGCGCCCGTCGAGACCGCGATCGAGTAGAACTCGCCGCGCGAGCCATCGCCGCGCAGGATGCAGGACGGGTACTTCCAGGTGATCGCCGAGCCGGTCTCGACCTGAGTCCAGGAGATTTTCGAACGGTCGCCACGGCAGTCGCCGCGCTTGGTGACGAAGTTGTAGATGCCGCCCTTGCCGTCCTTGTCGCCGGGATACCAGTTCTGGACCGTCGAGTACTTGATTTCGGCGTCCGCCAGCGCGACCAGTTCGACCACCGCCGCATGAAGCTGGTTCTCGTCGCGCATCGGCGCGGTGCAGCCTTCGAGATAACTCACATAGGCGCCTTCGTCGGCGATGATCAGCGTGCGCTCGAACTGTCCGGTATTGCGCTCATTGATGCGGAAATAGGTCGAGAGCTCCATCGGGCAGCGCACGCCCTTCGGCACATAGACGAAGGAGCCATCGGAGAACACCGCCGAATTGAGCGTCGCGAAGTAGTTGTCCGTCACCGGCACCACCGAGCCGAGATACTGCCGCACGAGATCGGGGTACTCCCGGACCGCCTCGGAGATCGGCATGAAGATGACGCCGGCCTTGGCGAGCTCTTCCTTGAAGGTGGTGGCCACGGAGACCGAATCGAACACCGCGTCGACCGCGACCTTGGAGCCGCCGCTCTGGATGCCCAGCAGCGCATCGCGCTCACGCAGCGGGATGCCGAGCTTCTCATAAGTGGCAAGGATTTCCGGGTCGATGTCGTCGATCGACAGGGCTTCCTTCCGCTTGGGCGCGGAATAGTAATAGAGATCCTGATACGCGATCGGCGGGTAGCTGACGCGCGCCCACTGCGGCTCCGGCATGGTCTGCCAGCGGCGGAACGCCTCAAGGCGCCATTCCAGCATCCATTCCGGCTCATCCTTCTTCGCCGAGATGAAGCGGATGGTGTCCTCACTCAGTCCGCGAGGGGCCTTCTCGGACTCGATTTCCGTGAAGAACCCGTACTTGTACTGATCGACGTCGATGGAGCGGACCTGGTCCACTGTCTCCTGTACGGCCGGCATCGTTTTTCTCCTCTCCCACGCGGGTTCAAGGCCCGCGGGTCAGGCCAACACTTCCAAGCAGGCGCCGTCGGGCGCCTCTCATGCACGATCGCGCCACGCGGACGTGACGCCACACCCTCACGCCGCGGCGCGGCGACGCAAAAGACCCGGCAACACCCGGCGGAACACGCCGAGCGCCCGGTCGACATCCTCTTCCCCGCTCGACCAGCCGAAGGACAGGCGGAAGGCGGATCGCGCGATCCGCTCCGGCACGCCCATGGCGGTCAGCACGTGCGAAGCGGCGACCTTGCCGGACGAGCAGGCCGCGCCCGCGCTGACCGACAGCCCGGCGAGATCGAGTGCGATCACCGCCGTTTCGGCTGGAACGCCCGGCAGCGACAGGCACGAGGTCGTGGGCAGACGCTCGACATCGCCAACGAGCAGGACAAGCTCGGGGAACTCGCACCTTAGAGCGTCTTCAAGCCTTTCGCGCAAGGCATGGATGCGCGTTTGTTCGCTCTCCACAGCGGCGCCCGCGCATTCTGCGGCAGCCCCGAACGCCATGATGGCGGGAATATTCTCGCTCCCTGCGCGCCGGCCGCGCTCCTGCCCGCCGCCGCCGAACACCGGAGCCGGGCGCAGGTCGGCATCGGCCATCACGAGCGCCCCGCCGCCCGGCGCGCCGCCGAGCTTGTGGGCGGAGATCGAGATGAGGTCGGCACCCAGCGTGGGAAGCGACACCGGAATGCGCCCCGCCGCCTGAACCGCATCGGTGTGCACGAGGCCACCGACCGCGTGGACCCGCCGTGCCACTTCAGCCACAGGCTGGATGACACCCGTTTCATTATTCGCGAGCATGACCGACGCCAGCACCCGCCGCCCCTCGGCGTGGTGGCGCTCCAGCGCCGCGTCAAGCGCCTCAAGCCGCAGCCGGCCGCGATTATCGACGGGCAGGATCTCGACGGCCTCCGGCATAAAGCGGTGCCCGCGCAGCACCGCGGCATGTTCGACCGCGGTGGTCAAAAGCACGTCGCACGTCACCGGTTCTTCGCCGCGCTGGAAATGCGGCGTCAGCGCCAGCGTGTCGGCCTCCGTGCCGCCCGAGGTGAAGACGACGCCCCGCGGGTCCGCGCCGACCAGCGCCGCCACGCGCAGCCGCGCCGCTTCCATGGCAGCCCGCGCCGCGCGCCCTTCGCTGTGTACCGACGAGCCATTGCCCGTGGCGTCGAGCGCGGCAAGCAGCGCTGCCCGCGCCTCCGGGCGAATGGGCGATGTGGCGTTGTGATCGAGATAGGTGCGTTCGGTCATGATGTCCGTGGGCTCGACGTCTGCGTCTCCGTCACTATATAGGTTGGCAACGCCTAATCCGCCCGCCCTTTTGCGCGAAGTGCTTGCAAATTAAGGCCGCGTCCTTCATAGGTTGACACCCGTCATCTTCGAAGGGACGCCCGGACGCTCAGATTGTAGGCGCCGCCGCTGCAACCCGACGTAGAATATTAGAACTATTCTAATAAGTTAGGGTTCGCACCCCGTGTCGTCAAGGCGCCTGCGGTAGATTGCGGTCCAGAAGGACGGCGGGCACCCGAGGGACGCCTTCCTCCGACGGACCGACATCGCCCTGGCACCGCATCCCAAGGTTACGAACTTCATGCCCGAGGTCATCTTCACCGGCGAGAAGGGGCGGCTGGAAGGCCGTTACCAGCCGGCCAAGGCGCGTCACGCGCCGATCGCCATCATCCTGCACCCGCACCCGCAGTTCGGTGGCACGATGAACAACCCGGTTGTCTACAACCTCTATTATCAGTTCGTGAACCGGGGCTTCTCCACGCTGCGCTTCAACTTCCGCGGCGTCGGGCGCAGCCAGGGCTCGTTCGATCATGGCCAGGGCGAGCTGGCGGACGCCGCCGCCGCGCTGGACTGGGCGCAGTCGATCAACCCCGATGCGCGGGCCTGCTGGATCGCCGGCTTTTCCTTCGGCGCCTGGATCGGCATGCAGTTGCTGATGCGCCGGCCGGAGGTCGAGGGCTTCATCTCCATCGCAGCCCCGGCAAATCTCTACGACTTTTCGTTCCTCGCGCCCTGCCCGTCTTCGGGCCTGTTCGTTCACGGCGACAAGGACGCCGTGGTCCCCTACTCGGCCGTCACGGGCCTTGTCGAGAAGCTGAAGACGCAGAAGGGCATCGTCATCGAGCAGCAGACGGTGGCGGACGCCAACCACTTCTTCGACGGCAAGACCGAGGACCTGATGGAGGTCGTCGGCGCCTATCTCGACAAGCGCCTCCCGGACACGGCGAAGAAGACCAGCGCCGCCTGAGCCCGGAGGCGGCCCCCAGGACGGGTGATTATCTTGAAACACAAAAGCCCGGCGATGAGCCGGGCTTTTTCTTGGCGGGCTTTCTACTGGAACATCCTGTCGGCAAGGCCGAATTGGCTGCCTCGCCGAACCGTTGTTCAATTGAGTACGAGTCGCTCCGGGTTGGTCACGACCAGTTCGTCGCCGCGACGGGCGATCTCGACGAGGCTGGAGGTCGCGCCTTCCGCGCCGGGCACGGAGAAGCTCACCGCCTGCTCGGGCTGCAGGGTCGCACCCACACGGATCGGGGCACCGCCGCCGACGCTCAGCGTCGCCACGACATGATAACCGTCGGGCTGCGGCGTGTAATAGGCGACACCCCGCACATAGCCGATGTTGATGGTCTGGGCGGTCGCCGGGCGAAGGCCGCCCTTTTCCGCCGCGCGGACCGGGGCGATGATGGCGACGATGACGAGTCCGGCCGCGACGGCCAGCGGAATGATGTCACGCGAAAGGCTGCGCATCTCGTTTGCTCCAAGTTTCTGTCCAGGCGTTTTGATCAGAAGCTGCCTGCCTGGCGAGCCGGACTTCCGGGAGCCCTCAAGATACGCGGATTATTGTGCGTTGCATCATGAGTTTGCGCATCGCACCATTGCAGTTCAGGAATACTGCGACATTCTGACGGGCTATTTAGATTTCCTGAAGCGCACCTTCAGTTTCCCTGCACCGGCGCGGCGATCACGCCGCCGGTCAGTGGCCTCGGGACGCCAGTCGTCGTGGGAAAGCTCAATGGCAGGCCGCGCAGTGCCCGCACCGCCAGGAAAGCGAAGGCCTGCGCCTCCAGCGCATCGATCGACCAGCCAAGCTCAGCCGCGGTGAGCACATCCATGCCAAGCCGCTGGCGCAGCATCGCGAGCAGTGTCGGGTTATGCGCGCCGCCTCCGGCCGCGATCAGGCGGTTCGGCTTCGCCGGAAGATGCGGCAGCACGGCGGCGACGCAGGCCGCCGTAAGTGCGGTGAGCGTCGCCGCCCCATCCGCGACGTTCATCGCCTCCAGCCCGCCATGGATCGCTGCCCATTGGCGGAAATCGTTGCGGTCGAGCGACTTGGGCGGAGACAGACGGAAGAAGGGGTGACCCAGCAGCCGGGCAATCGCCGCCTCGTCCACGCGGCCCGCAGCCGCGGCCGTGCCGTCCCGGTCCACCGGCACGCCGGTGCGCGCCAGCATGAAGTCGTCGATCAACGCGTTGGCGGGGCCGGTGTCGCAGGCAATAGGGTCGGCGTCCCCGCCCAGATAGGTGACATTCGCCACGCCACCGAGGTTGAGGATCAGCAGCGGCTCGTCGCCGAGTTCCCTCACCAGCGCACGATGATAGACGGGCACCAGTGGCGCCCCCTGCCCTCCCGCCGCGACGTCGGCCGCACGCAGATCATAGACCAGGGTCGGGCCCGGCGTGACCGTCAGTTCGCCAAGCGCGGCCGCCAGGGCGGGACCGTTACCGAGCTGCACCGTGAGCCTCTGTTCCGGCCGATGCAGAACGGTCTGGCCGTGGAATCCCGCCACGGCCACGTCGCGATGCTGCGGATGAGTCGCGAGGAACGCCCCCACCGCCTCGGCATGGCGCCGGGTGACCAGGGCCTCGGCAACCCCGACGACGCCGGGCCGTTCGTCCCGCACGGCGATGCCGCGCGCATCCTCCAGCGCCTGCGCCAGCAGAGCACGGTCCGCCTCGCGGTACGCATAGGTCTGCGCGGGACCGAAGGCGGTGACGCTTTCGCCATCGGTCTCGATCAGCGCGACATCGATCCCGTCGAGCGACGTGCCGCTCATCAGGCCGATAGCCTTCATAGGGCGCGGCATCGTCGATCCTCGGGGTGCTTTCGCGGCGGGAAGCTGGTAGATGACCAGCCCGTTCCTAACATGGCGTTGACGTCGGCAGGCCGAAGATGAGCAAGTTCCGATCCGATTTCCTCCGCACCCTCGATGAGCGCGGCTTCATCCATCAGATTTCGGATGAAGCGGGGCTGGATGAGCTGTTCGCGAAGGAAACCGTTACCGCCTATATCGGCTTCGATCCGACGGCGCCGAGCCTTCATGCCGGCGGGCTCATCCAGATCATGATGCTGCACTGGATGCAGGCGACCGGCCACCGCCCGCTCTCGCTCATGGGCGGGGGCACCGGCATGGTCGGCGATCCCTCCTTCAAGGAGGAAGCCCGCAAGCTGATGACGGTGGAGACGATCGAGGACAACATCGCCTCCATCAAGCGCGTCTTCTCCAACTACCTCAGCTACGCCGAGGGCCCTACCGGCGCGCTCATGGTCAACAATGCCGAATGGCTGCGCGGGCTGAACTATCTCGAATTCCTGCGTGATGTCGGGCGGCACTTCTCGGTGAACCGGATGCTGTCCTTCGACAGCGTCAAGACGCGGCTGGAGCGCGAGCAGTCGCTTTCCTTCCTCGAATTCAACTACATGATCCTTCAGGCCTATGACTTCGTGGAACTGGCGAAGCGCTATGACTGCCGGCTGCAGATGGGCGGCTCCGACCAGTGGGGCAACATCGTCAACGGCATCGATCTCGGCCACCGCATGGGCACCAAGCAGCTCTACGCGCTGACCTCCCCGCTTCTCACCACCGCCTCCGGCGCGAAGATGGGCAAGTCGGTGAACGGCGCGGTGTGGCTGAACGCCGACATGCTCGGCCCCTACGAGTTCTGGCAGTACTGGCGCAACACCGAGGATGCGGATGTTTCGCGCTTCCTGAAGCTCTACACCACCCTGCCGATGGACGAGATCGCCCGCCTGTCCGTCGTGGGCGGCTCGGAGATCAACGAGGTCAAGAAGATCCTCGCCACCGAAATCACCGCTATGCTGCACGGCCGGCCGGCGGCGGAAGCGGCGGCGGAGACGGCACGCAAAACCTTCGAGGAAGGCGGTATCGCCGAGGATCTTCCAACCGTGGAAGTGCCGGCCGCCGAGCTGGAAGCCGGCATCGGCGTCCTTGCCGCCTTCGCGGAGAAGGCCGGTCTCGTCGCCTCCAATGGCGAGGCGCGACGGCAGGTGAAGGGCGGAGGGCTCAAGGTGAACGACGCCACCGTCACCGACGACAAGGCGGTGCTGACCGCGCGCGACTTATCGTCCGAAGGCGTCATCAAGCTGTCCTTCGGCAAGAAGAAGCATGTCCTGCTGAAGCCGGTGTGAGGGCGGTCGGCTTTGTCCCGGAGGACCGCAAGGTCGATCCGGGCAAGACCGCTCTTCGGCGATGTCGCCACAGGCAGCGACCCCCGGCGTCGTGTTTAGTCGCCTGAGGAGACCCGCGGACCCGGCGCCCGCGGCGTAACACCTAGCGGGACGGAATTACCGCCGGTGGGGTCGGGTCCGGGGCCTGGCGGTATTCGAAGATCTTGCGCAGGAAGCCCGGCGCCACGGCGGAGATGGGGTTGATGCGCAGGGTCGGCCCCGAAAGCGGACCAACGATTTCATAGGTCACGCCCACCAGGCCTTCATTCGGTCCGCCTCCCAGAAAGAAGCCGAGCACCGGAACGCGGCTGAACAGGTTGTTCAGCCCATAGGCAGGGACATAGGTGCCGCGCACCGCGATGCGGTCGGCGGCGAAGTCCATGCTCCCGTCGAAGGTCGAGCCGATGGACGGCCCCCAGATGGCGCCATCCTTGATATCCAGCTGTTCGGCGGTGCGAACGAAATCCACCTGCAGCTTGCGGAAAGCGATCGAGCCGCCAGGCGTCAGCCTGCCGTCGCGCTGCGAGGCGGGTGCGGCGGCGATCAGCCGGTCGAGGCCGGATTCCCCGCGAATGACGAAGTCGCGCATGTTCACGACGCCGGCCTGCGCCGCTCCGTCGCCGCGCGGCGCATCGACTTCGATCCACAGGTCGCCGCCATAAATGCGCGGGTAGAGATTGACGAAGCGCAGCAGCGCGCCGGCATCGTTGGTGGTCACGCGCAGCAAGGGGCGGCCGCGGTCGCGCGCCAGCAGCTCGCCATTCACGCCCCCCTCGCGTCCCACCAGTCCGCCGAGCGAGAAGGCGCGCAGATCGCCATTGCGGCGCGAGAGCTTCAGCACCGCCTGCCGCATCGTCTCGCCATTATTGCCGACGACCACGCCCAGATTGACGTCGAGATCGATGTCAGCCGGCTTCTCATTGCGGTTACCGGCGACAGGCGCCTCCATCAGGCTCTTGAGGAAGGCGCGGGCTTCGATGACCTCCCCCCGCACGGTGATCTTCGTGGCGCCGTCGACCATCTCCGCCTTCACGCTCGCCTTGTCCCCGTCGGAGAGCTGGAACGTGGGAAGGTTGGCACTGACGAGAGCCGCCTTTGGATCGAGATCGATCGTGCCGCGAATATTCACGCCCTGCCCGGTGATCACGAGATCGTCCAGCCGCGTGCCCTTGCCGGTCAGCGTGGCCTTTGCGGTCAGGCGCGCCGCCTTGCCGGCCGGCTTCGACCAGCCGGGCACGAGCTCGACCAGCCGTACGCCGGTCAGATCGATATCCACATCCACCGACTTGCTTTTCGGCCCGATCGTACCGGCAAGCTTGACGCCCATGGTTCCGGACATGCCACCGAGATCGAGCCCAAGCCGCTCGCGCGCCGCGTCGTCGAGGTTTGCCGCCAGCGTAAAGGTGGGATTGCCCTCACTCGGGCGCGAGTACTCGAAGCTCGCCGGCGCACCGCTGATCTTTCCATCCCCGCGGAGCACGGTCTGAACGGGCGTGACGAAGACCTTGACCGTGCCGTCTTCCAGCTTTTGATCCATCACCACCTTCTCGGCGCCGAAATCGGTCAGCGTGGCGTCGAAGGCATAGTCCACGTCGGACGGGGCGATGTGATCGGAGAGCCGGACATTCACCTGCGCATTGCTCGAAATATTGCCCTGGATCATCGCCGGATCGAGCCGCTCCTCCGCAGAGACATGCAGCGGTGACAGGTTAGCGAGTTCCACCGCCGCCGCGGCCGGACCTTCAAGCGCGAACTGCACCTTGGCGGCGGGCTTTTCCATGGTTGTGTCCGGCACGTCGAACACGCCCTGAGGCAGATTGAGCCGGCGGCCGGCGGGGCTTTCCATATAGGCGTCGGTGGCGGTCACCTGAGAAGCTCGGCCGGAGGCGTGCACCGCGATGTCCGCGCCGCGTATCAGGGGCATGCTCGGAACGGCCTTGAACACGCCATTGGTGCCGGTAATGGCGATGCTCATGGCATCGTCCGGCAGCGGGTTCAGCTTGTTGCCAATGGAAGAGAGCGGCGCGAGGAAAGAAATGGCGGCGGTCTGCACATCGCCCGACACGACGTTGTCATAGACCCATTTGCGCACCTCGGGCGCCGCAAGCACAGGCCAGAGCCGCTTGAGAGCCGAGGCGGACATGGGCGTCGCGACCATTTTGAGGCCCAGCGCCGGCTCCGCGGCCCCCAGATCGAGGCTGCCGCCAAGGTCCACACCGCCGGAGGCGCCACGGAGCACTCCCTTGTCGATCGCGACCAGTTTCTTCGCCACATCGTAGGACAGGGCGATCTGATTGTTGTCGAGCACGAAGGGCGGCTCCTTTTCGGCATGCGGGCCGCCGCCAGCGAAGCTCGCCGAGGATTTTTCCGCCTCCATCCGCCAGACGCCATCCGGCGTTTGCGGGGGCGTGATCCGCCCGGCCACCGCCAGGGCGAAGGGACCTGCCTGCGTGCTCAGCGTTTCGAGCACGATCTGGCGGCGGGACGCATCGAGGTGGAAGGCCGCAACCGCCTCGTCGATCACCATCCGGCCGCCGTCGTCATGGCCGAACTGGAGTTCGCCGGCGCCGGCCACAAGCCGTCCGCTGGCGGCCAGCACCAACCCCGTCGCGTCGATATCGCTGGTGAAATCCACCGAAAGCGGCGAAGTCGCATGAATTCCGTCCGCTGCCTTGCCGGCCGCGATGAGCAGATCGCGCGGGGCGAGATCGCGCACTTCCAGGGAGAAGCTGCGCCTGCCGTCGACCAGCGCACCCATGTCGGCACGGGCAGACCAGGGTCCATCGGTGCCGCCCGACTTCATGTCGAACGCCATCCCGCCGCCCTCGCGGCGCGAGACGGAGAGGTCGATATCGCTGAAGGTCCATTGCCGTCCGCTCGCCTCGCTCCGCACGATCAGCGTGCCGCCCTTCAGGCCCACCTGATCGAGCGAGCCACCATCGAGCCCTCCCTTATCGAATCCCCGCGCCAGGGTCGCGAGCACCGGCAGGCTCAGAGGGAAAAGGCTGGCCTCGGAAGTCGCCGGCCCGCCGGGCGCGGGTGTCGCGCTGCCGGCTGTCCCGGCGGGGGCCGGCGCCACGGCCGGCATGGCCTCGATCGGCTTGGCCCCTTCGGTCGAGATGGCGACGGTCCCCTGCTGGTCGATGCGCACCGTGACGCTCACACCGACCAGATCCACCCTTTGCGGGCGCATCAGCCAGGGCAGAAGCGTGTCCTGCATCTCCACCTCAGCCCGAGGGGCGGTCACGATGGTCTCGCCGGCGGCATCGCGCACCACGATGTCGGAGGCCTTCAGCACCATGCCGCCATCGATGCCCCGCTCACCCGAGATGGCGCCGATCTGCACCGTCTGGCCGGGGCCGAGCCGCGCCTCCAGCGCCCGCTCCACATAGGGACGGGCCATGTCGACCGTAAGAATGCCGAAGAGGAAGAGACCGTAGACGAGACCGGCCATCAGAAGGACGCCGGCGCAGACGCTCCCCGCCGACCAGCCGCACACGCGCAGCCAGCGCCGGCGCCTCCGCGAGGGCGGCACGGCGCAAACCTTGGGTACGCGGCGCAGACGCGGGCGCTTGCCTGCCTGTCGTTCTGCTGCGCCCCTGCGCCTCGTCGTCCCGTCCATCTACCGCCCGAATCTCCACTCGCGGTATAATGCCCGCGCCCCGGCTCTACCGCGACATCCTGTCGGTAACTTGTCGGCCCCGATCCACGCCTGAGGCTGGTTCGTAACAAGCATGGCCGCTGAGATGGCCGCCGAGACAGGGCCGCCGAGACATGGCCGCACGGCACCGAACATGCGGCATCGCCGCAAAAGCTGACGAAAGGAAGGCAGATGACCACCCTTGCTCCCGGCAATCCCGCTCCCGAGTTCACACTCGTGTCCGACACCGGCGAAACCCTGAGCCTCGCCGGCTGCCGTGGCCGCAAGCTCGTGCTCTATTTCTACCCCAAGGCGGGCACGTCCGGCTGCACGGTGGAGGCGCACGACTTCAACAGGCTGAAGCCGGAGTTCGATGCCGCGAACACGCTGGTGGTGGGCGTCTCGCCGGACCCGGACAAGGCCCTCGCCAAATTCCGCAGCAAGGAGGGGCTTACCTTCCCGCTCGCGGGCGACGAGGCCCATACCATGCTCGAAGCCTATGGCGTATGGGCCGAAAAATCGATGTACGGCAAAAAGTACATGGGCGTCGAACGCTCCACCGTGCTGATCGACGCGGACGGCAAGATTGCGCGGGTCTGGCCGAAGGTGAAGGTCGCCGGCCATGCCGAGGAAGTTCTGGCGGCCGCGAAGGCGCTCTGAGGCGAGGCGGGGATGGGCGCCCTCGACCGCCAGCCGGCTTGATGGCTCGAGGCTGTGCGCTACCTGATTGAGGCAGCTCATCCAGCCAACCTCAAACGAGCGAAATCTATGAGCCTCCTTCGAATCTTCCTGCTTGCGGCGGGCTGCGCGCTGCTCTGCCCCGTCGCGGGCAGTGCTTTGGCCCAGCTGTCTCCCCTTACCCAGAAGCTCAACGCCTATATCGGGTGCATCAACCGTCTTTCCGAACGCTCCTACGACACCCGCGATCGCTACTTCAGCTGGGTCGGCAAGAAAGGGCCGACCGGCAAGGAGCGCATCATCTACGGCACCTACACGATCTATGACACGTCCGGCTGCAGGCGGGATGTCGAGGCCGCCAACGCGCTTGAGCCCCATGAGCCTGACCTGGAAAATGCCGCCACCGCCTATGTGGAGGCCGTCACCGCGCTGGAGCCGCTGCTGAAGGAGACCAACGACTATTACGAGCAGGAGGATTACAAGGAGGACAAGATGGCCAAGGGCAAGGCGCTGCATCCCCGGCTGGTCGCCGCTTGGGATGCGTTCGCCGCGGCCGACCAGACGCTGCGCGACCGCGTGGAGGCGATCCAGGACAGGGCCGCCGTCGAGAACCTTGCCGAGATCGAGAAATCAGAAGGCCGAAAGGCCCGCTATCACATCGAGGCGTTGATGATCAGCGCCAAGCGCCTGATGCGTCTCCAGACCGCGGACAAGCCGGACCTCGCCAAGATCACTGAGGCTCTCGCCGACTATGAGAAACTCACCAAGGCCACCGAACGTTATGGCGGGTCGCAGTTCATCGGTGAGGCAAAGGAACTTCTCGTGACGTCCAAACAGCTGATGCGCCGCGTCCGCGACAAGGTTCCCTACAGCAACGGCGACAAAATGATGCTGAACGCCGGCAGCGGCTGGATGGTGGAAGGCTCCGTCCCCCGGCTGACGCGCGACTACAACGACCTGGTGGACAGCTACAACATGGGTCGCCAGCATTGAGGCGAACATTTTGAACAGGCGGACGGCAGAACACGCTGCCGTACACCCGCCATTACTCAGTCCACGTCGTCGATGCTCGCCGGGCCGCCGCCATAGGCCCGCTGAGCGAGCGCGGCTTCCATGAACGGGTCGAGGTCGCCGTCCAGCACCTCCTGCGGCGTGCCGGAGGTTACGCCGGTGCGTAGATCCTTCACCAGCTGATAGGGCTGGAGCACGTAGGAGCGGATCTGGTGGCCCCAGCCGATATCGGTCTTGGCGGCCTGTTCGGCGGCGGCCTGCGCCTCGCGCTTTTTCAGCTCCATCTCATAGAGCTTGGCGCGCAGCATGTCCCAGGCGGTCGCGCGGTTCTTGTGCTGCGAACGGTCGCCCTGCGCCACCACGGCGATGCTGGTCGGAATATGCGTCAGCCGAACCGCCGATTCGGTCTTGTTGACGTGCTGACCGCCCGCGCCGCCGGAACGCATCGTATCGACGCGCACATCCGATTCCTTGATGTCGACGACGATACGGTCGTCAATCACCGGATAGACGTCGATGGAGGCGAAGGAGGTCTGGCGGCGGGCGTTCGAATCAAAGGGCGAGATGCGCACGAGGCGGTGCACGCCGCCTTCCGTCTTCAGCCAGCCATAGGCGTTGTGGCCCTTCACCAGAATGGTCGCCGATTTGAGGCCCGCGGTTTCACCCGCCGATTCTTCGATCAGCTCGACCTTGAAGCCACGCCGCTCCGCCCAGCGCGTGTACATGCGCAGCAGCATCAGCGCCCAGTCCTGACTGTCCGTGCCGCCGGCACCGGCGTGGACTTCCAGATAGCTGTCATTGGCGTCCGCCTCGCCGGAGAGCAGTGCCTCCAGCTGGCGGCGGGCGACCTCCGCCTTCAGGCGCGTCAGCGCGGCGGCGGCCTCATCGACAATGCTCTCGTCGCCCTCGGCCTCGCCCAGCTCGATCAGTTCGACATTGTCCGAGAGTTCACGGGTGATGCGCTCCAGCGCACCGAGGCCGTCTTCCAGCGTGCCGCGCTCCTGCATGAGCTTCTGCGCGCGCTCGGGGTCGTTCCACAGGTTGGGATCCTCGGCGAGCGCGTTGAGCTCGGCGAGGCGGGCCTTGGAACGGTCGAAATCAATGTGCTGCCGCAGCAGGGAGGCGGCTTCGCGGATTTCGTCGACGCTCGCAGCGAGCTCGGCGCGCATGATCGGACACTCTCGAAAGGACGTGAAAAGGCGGCGGAAAATAGAAAGCTTGGCGCAGGCTGTAAACGGCTGCGCCCGGTTTGGCCATCACGGCATGGAGAACATGCCATGGAGAACACGCCATGCAGACATGCATCGCGATGGACGTGGCAGGCGCGCGACGGGAGCGGATTCAACCCGTCGGATCGGCAGACCACCTGCTTCGCAATCGCGGGGCGCATTGACCGAGGCGCGTGCATTGCCAGCGAGCGTGCCTGTGCACTAGGCTCATCCCCCCGCGCTACCTTCAGGAACAGGCTCGTGCACCTCATCGGCATGCTGGATTCGCCCTATGTCCGCCGGGTAGCGGTATCTCTGCGCCTGATGGACCTGCCCTTCACCCATGAAGCCGTGTCGGTGTTCCGTCATTTCGACCGTTTCGCGGGCATCAATCCGGTGGTGAAGGCACCGACGCTGGTGACGGATGACGGCATCGTCCTCATGGAATCCACGCTGATCCTCGAACATGCCGAGAAGCTGGTGGCGCCGGCGCGTTCGCTGCAGCCTGCCGGCATCGCCGAGCATGCGCGCGGTCAGCGCATCATCGGGCTGGCCCTCGCCGCCTGCGAGAAGGCGGTGCAGATCGTTTACGAGCGCGAGCTGCGGCCGTCGGACAAGCAGCACCAGCTCTGGGTCGACCGCGTTGTCGGCCAGCTTGCCGCGGCCCTGCGCCTGCTGGAAGCGGAACTGGCGGGCCGCGACGGATGGCTGTTCGGCGCGCGGCCGATGCAGCCGGACGCCACCGCCGCCGTCGCCTGGACCTTCATCCGCCATATGGTGCCGAACCATCTGGCCGAGGGCGCCCACCCGGCGCTGGCGGCGCATACGGCACGGGCGGAGGCGCTTGACGCCTTCGCGGCCTATCCGCACGAGGGCTAGTTCCCGGCAGGGCTCCCATTCACCGGAGCCCGCCTGGAAACCTCAGTACAGGCCGCCCGTGCCGCTCCCGCCGATGGCCCGATCCGCCTCCGGCGACACGCCGATCGGGTTGCCGGAGGTATCGGTCGCACCAATGATCGAATAGCTGTCCGGCGGCGCGGTGCCCGGCTTGAAGGCTTCGAGGATCGACCCCTCGCCCGGCCCGGCGCGCAGGCCGCTCTTGGGGTTGATGCGGATCAGCTTGATGCCCGGCGGCACGCGGAACGGCACGGCGGGGCGATCAGCCAGAGCGACCTTGAGGAAGTCGCGTACGACAGGGGCGGCGATCAGACCGCCGGTCGAGCCCTTGCCCATCGGCTTGGGCTGGTCGAAGCCGAGATAGACGGCGACCACGATGTCCGGCGTGTAGCCGACGAACCAGGCGTCCTTCTCGTCATTGGTGGTGCCGGTCTTGCCGGCCACCGGCTTGCCCAGCTCCTTGAGCGCCGTTCCGGTGCCGCGCTGCACGACGCCTTCGAGCATCGACGTGACCTGATAGGCGGTCATCGGGTCGAGCGCCTGTTCGCGCCGGTCGATCAGCGTCGGCTCGGGCTGGTTCTGCCACTGCGCCGCGTCGCATCCGCGGCATTCCCGCTCGTCGTGCTTGTAGATGGTCTTGCCGTAGCGGTCCTGAATACGGTCGATCAGCGTCGGCTTGATGCGCTTGCCGCCATTGGCGAAGATCGAATAGCCGCCCGCCATCCGCATCGTCGTCGTCTCACCGGCGCCCAGCGACATGGACAGCACCGGCAAGAGATTGTCGGTGATGCCGAAACGCTTGGCGTATTCCACGACCGTCGGCATGCCGAGATCGTTGGCGAGGCGCACCGTCATCACGTTACGGGACTGCTCGATGCCGAAGCGCAGCGTCTGCGGGCCGTAGAATTTGCCGGAGTAGTTTTCCGGCCGCCACGTCGCCTGCCCGGCCTGGTTGAGCTCGAACGGCGCGTCCATGATGACGCTGGAGGGCGTGTAGCCATTGTCGAGCGCGGCCGCATAGACGAAGGGTTTGAAGGACGAGCCCGGCTGGCGCTTGGCCTGGGTGGCGCGGTTGAACTGGCTTTCGTCGAAGGAGAAGCCGCCGACCATGGCGAGCACGCGGCCCGTCCACGGGTCCATGGCGATCAGGGCGCCCTCGATGCGCGGCTGCTGGCGCAGGCGCCACTGGTCCGGCTTGCCCGGCACCTGCTCGACATAGACCACGTCGCCCGGCTTCAGGATGCTGGCGACGCCGCCCTTGGCACCGCGCACCGCCCATTTCGCGCCATCGGCGGTGATGACGCCGACATCGCGCTGGGAAGTGAGCACGCCCGAGCGGTCACGCTGAGGCTGAAGGCCGATGCGCGCGCCCTGCGCGTCCGATTCGAGCACGACGGCGAGACGCCAGGGAATGTCGGTGAAGGTGCGCACATCGGCGAGGCGCGCGCCCCAGTTGCCGCCGGTGTCGATCCGGTTGACGACGCCATGCCAGCCGCGCTGCTCGTCATAGCGCGTCAGGCCCGCCAGCAGCGCCTCCTTGGCGACCTGCTGCAGCTTCGGATTGAGCGTGGTGCGGACCGAGAGACCGCCGCCATAGAGCTTGTCCTCGCCGTATCGCTCGAATATTTCGCGACGGACTTCCTCGGCGAAATACTCGGCGGAGAAAATGTGCGCGCCGGTCGGGCGCACCACCACGGAGAGGTCCGTCGCCTTGGCCTCGGCAGCCTGCTTTTCGGTGATGTAGCCATTCTCGGCCATGCGATCGATCACCCAGTTCCGGCGCTCGACCGCGGCCTCGTGGCGGCGGAAGGGATGATAGTTATTCGGGCCCTTGGGCAGGGCGGCGAGATAGGCGGCTTCGGCGATCGTCAGTTCCGACACGGACTTGTCGAAATAGAGCAGCGACGCCGCCGCCACACCGTAAGAGCCGATGCCGAGATAGATCTCGTTCAGATAGAGTTCGAGGATCTTGTCCTTGGAATAAGCCCGCTCGATGCGCAGCGCCAGCAGCGCTTCCTTGATCTTGCGGTCGAAGGACAGCTCGTTGGTGAGAAGGAAGTTCTTGGCGACCTGCTGGGTAATGGTCGAGGCGCCCTGCGGCCGGCGGCCGGAACCGTAATTCTGCGCGAAGGCGTAGACCGCGCGGCCGATGCCGGTCACGTCGATGCCGCCATGGGAATAGAAATTCTTGTCCTCGGCCGAGATGAAGGCTTCGAGCACCAGCTTGGGAATGTTCTGGATCGGCAGGTAGAGGCGCCGCTCCTTGGCATATTCGGCGACCAGCGAGCCGTCGGCCGCGTGGACGCGGGTCATCACCGGCGGCTCATAGTTCTGCAGCTGCGAGTAGTCGGGCAGATCCTGCGAGAACTTCCAGACGAAGTACCCCGCGACCGCGCCGCCGACGACGAACAGAATAGTGCCGAGGGCGAACAGAAAGCCCAAGAACCGCAGAAGCAGCCGCATGCGGCCGTGCCCTCTAAAGCTGGGACATGGCCCGCGCGGCGCGCGGCCCGAGTCCAATGATGTGACGTCGCCCGGGCCCCGTGTGGGGGGCAACTATGGCCGTATCGCGACCGTTCAGGGCGTGACGCCCGCCGTGGGCTCGCCCGGCGGACGACCCAGACCGGCCGGCAGCGCCATGGCCGGACCTTCCGTCGGCTTCTGAGCCGCGAAATAGGCGTTGATCGCACTCACCATGGCATCGGTGACACTAGACTGCCAGTCCGCCGATGTCATGAGTTCAAGGTCGCGGGTGCTGGAAAGATAGCCCAGTTCAAACAGGACGGATGGCACGTCCGGCGCCTTCAACACCTTGAATCCGGCCGATTTCAGCGGCGCCTTGTGCATTCGCGCCGTCTCGGAGACGCTGCCCACCAGCGTGCGGGCGAAATGGGCGGAAAAGTTCCGCGTCTCCCGCTGCGCGAGGTCGAACAGTATGCCAGCCACATCCGCCGGTTCCTCGGAGAGGTCGAGACCCGCGATCATGTCGGCCTTGTTTTCCGAATCGGCGAGGCGTTGGGCCTCGGCGTCCGACGCCCGGTCGGAGAGGGTGTAGATCGTCGCGCCGCGGGCATCGCCGTCGCGTGCCGAGAGCGAATCGGCGTGCAGCGAGATGAACAGGCGCGCATTGTTCTCGCGGGCGAACCGCACCCGCTGGCCAAGCGCCACATATGTGTCGCTGTCGCGGGTCAGCAGCGCCCGGTACTTGCCGGCGCGGTCGAGCTTCATCTTCAGCTGGGCGGCGATGGACAGGACGAGATCCTTCTCGGTCACGCCGCGCGCGGCGTTCACCGCGCCGGAATCGATCCCGCCATGGCCGGGATCGATGACGATGACCGGCCGCCGGTCCCCCGCATCGGCCGCCTCAGCGGTGGGCATCTGCGGCTGGTCGGCCGGGCGCACGGGGGCCGCGACGGTCTTGAGAAAACTCGCGCGGTCGGTCTTCACGAGGTCGATGACGAGGCGCGCCGGCTGCCCTTCCATCGGCTCCAGCACGAACGCCTTGTCGATGGTGACGGGCGCGGCGACGTCCATGACGATGCGCGCCTTGCCCGGTGCGAAGAGGCCGAAGCGATAGGCGCTCACCAGCCCCCGCCCTTCCTGTCCGGCGCTGGAAGGGAGCGCGAAGACCACGCCGGGCACATCGACCACCACGCGATAGGGATCGGCCAGGGTGAAGGCGCCGAGCGGCACAGCGCGTGAAAGGTCGATGACGAGGCGCGTACGCTCGCCGTCGCCCGCGAGCCGGGCATCGGTCGCGACGGCCGGGTCGTCGGAACTGTCCGCCGACGAGATGGGCGCCGACGGGACTTGCGCGACCACGGGCAGGGCCGCGCCGGCGCTGATGAGCGCCGCCGAGAGACCAAGCCCGAAGAGTGCCTTGCGCCAGTTCATCGCGTCGGGAAGCCTCCGTCAGGAGTGTGGGAGAGGTAAGGCGCACGGCGCGCCGCAGGCCTGATTTTCCGGTCCGGCCTGAGCTTTCTAGCGGAAATAGGAAGGCTTGGTTAACCCTTCCTTGACGGGCGGCCGTGGAGACATGGCGAACGTGGCCGCGCGGACACGCCCTCATGCGGGACGTCCTGACGCGATTAGGACACGATCCTTGCCAAATCAGCACGCATGCCGCTATTAAGGGCATGCATATGGTTCGCATTCCGGGTCGCTCACTGGACGTCCGGCTTACGCGGTCCGATGGCGTGGGGCGCTCCTGACGGACTGCCCGTCCCCGATCATGATTGGGCCCCTCCGCGGGCGCGTGATCGAGACCAGCGGAACCTGTTCCGCCCGCCAGGTACCGCCGTCGCCGACGTCGTTTCCGGGTCCCGGCCGCCGGATGGTGGCGCTTTCGCGCGCATATCCCCGGGCCCAGCCGCCATGTGCCTTGAGCCGGATCGGCCCCGATCGCGGCTTGCCCTGTTCGATCGAGGAATGGACGGCAGCACACGATGACGCGTCAGCCGGCAAGTGCGGACCAGATGGCCAGCGGGTATGTGCACCGCAGCCATGTTCGCCCGGCCGCGTCGAGCCTGCTGCGTCCGCGCCGCGTGATTGCGGCGTCGCTTCCTTATTCCTTTTCCTTCCGCGACCTGTTTTCGGTCCGCCCTTACTGGCACGGCTGCCGCCGTCCGGCGTCCCAGCGGACGTCGACGGCGCCGGTGCCGCATATGAGAGTTCAATGGCCAACAAGATGCTCATCGACGCCACCCACCCGGAGGAGACCCGGGTCGTGGTGGTGCGCGGCAATCGTGTCGAGGAATTCGACTTCGAGGCCGCCAACCGCAAGCCGCTGCGCGGCAACATCTACCTCGCAAAGGTCACGCGGGTAGAGCCGTCCCTCCAGGCCGCCTTCATCGAGTACGGCGGCAACCGGCACGGCTTCCTCGCCTTCAGCGAGATCCATCCCGACTACTACCAGATCCCGGTCGCCGACCGGCAGGCCCTGCTCGACGAGGAAGAGCGCCAGCAGCGCAAGGAAGCCGAGGCCGAGAACGAGGACAAGCCGAAGGGCCGCTCCCGTCGTGGCCGTGGCGCCGCGAAGGAGGCGGCGGGCGACGAGACCGTCTCCGAAGCTCCCGCCGAGGACGCGGCTGAGGACAGCGCCGACGAAAAGCCGCGCGGTCGCAACCGCCGTCGCCCCTCTCAGGCCTCGTCCGACGACGAGGGCGGCGGCGAGGTCGAGGAAATCGCCGGCGAGGAAGAAGTCGTCGAGCAGGTCGGCTCCGACGACGCCCTTGAGGAGGTGCCCGAGCGCGGCGCACCCCGCGTGCGCGCCCGCCAGTACAAGATTCAGGAAGTCATCAAGCGCCGGCAGATCATGCTGGTGCAGGTCGTCAAGGAAGAGCGCGGCAACAAGGGCGCAGCGCTCACCACCTATCTGTCGCTCGCGGGCCGCTATTCGGTGCTGATGCCGAACACCGCGCGTGGCGGCGGCATCTCGCGCAAGATCACCTCGGCGGACGATCGCAAGCGCCTCAAGGAAGTCGCGTCCGATCTCGATGTGCCGGAGGGGATGGGCGTCATCCTGCGCACCGCCGGCGCCAACCGCACCAAGACCGAGATCAAGCGCGACTTCGAGTATCTCCTGCGCCTGTGGGAGAATGTGCGCGAGTTGACCCTCGGCTCGACCGCGCCCTCGCTGGTCTATGAGGAAGGCTCGCTCATCAAGCGCTCCATCCGCGACCTCTACAACAAGGACATCGACGAGGTTCTGGTCTCCGGCGACGAGGGCTATCGCGAGGCCAAGGATTTCATGCGCATGCTCATGCCGAGCCATGCGAAGAACGTGAAGCCTTACAAGGAGTTGCAGCCGATTTTCACCCGCTTCGGGGTGGAGAGCCAGCTCGACGCGATGTTCCTGCCGCAGGTCCAGCTCAAATCCGGCGGCTATCTCGTCATCAACCCGACCGAGGCGCTGGTCTCGATCGACGTGAACTCGGGCCGCTCCACGCGCGAGCACAATATCGAGGACACGGCGCTCAAGACCAATCTCGAAGCCGCCGAGGAAGTCGCCCGCCAGTTGCGTCTGCGCGACCTTGCCGGTCTCGTCGTGATCGACTTCATCGACATGGACGAGAAGCGCAACAACCGGGCGGTCGAGCGCAAGCTCAAGGACTGCCTGAAGAACGACCGCGCCCGCATCCAGCTCGGACGCATCTCGCATTTCGGCCTCATGGAGATGAGCCGCCAGCGCATCCGCACGGGCGTGCTGGAAAGCTCCACCGAGGTCTGCCCGCACTGCGGCGGCACCGGCCATGTGCGTTCCTCCCCCTCGGTCGCGCTGCAGCTGCTGCGCGCGGCGGAGGACATGCTCCAGCGGTCCAACACGCATAATCTCATCGTCCGCACCCGGACCGAGAACGCGCTCTATGTTCTCAACCACAAGCGCGCCCACCTGCACGAGCTGGAAGCACGCTTCGGGGTCACCATCACCATCAGCGCCGACCCGACGCTGACGGGGCTCACCCCCTTCGCCATCGACAAGGGCGAGGCGGTGCCCAACCCGATTCCCCTGCCCCGCCCGGCGGAAATCCTGCCCGAGCCGGAGGAGATCGAGCCCGAGGTCGCCGAGGAGCCGGAAGAGGAAGAGGTTGAAGTCCGCGAGAGCCGCGAGCCGCGCGAACAGCGTTCGGTCCCTGCTGCCGAGACCAATGGCCATGGCGAGCAGGGCGAGGGCAACCGCCGTCGGCGCCGTCGTCGGCGGCGCCGGCGTGGCGGCGGGCAGAATGGCGAGAACGGCCACGGCAACGTCGAGAATGGCGGGCTGGAGGCGTCCGGCGCCGGGTTCGAGGATGACGGCGAGGACGAGGACGCCGAGGCGAGCGATACCGTTGTCGAGGCGAGCGCCGTCGCGGTCGAGACCTCGGCTGTCGATGCCAACGCCGAAGTGACGCCGGAGGCGCCGGTGGTCGGCGAGGCGGCGGTGGACGCCGTCGAACTCGCGCAGGCCGATGAAACCGTCATCGCGGAAGAACCCGCCGCGGAAGATGCCAAGCCGCGCCGCGGTCGCCGCGGCGGTCGCCGTACCCGCAGCGCCAAGGCGGATGCCGCCGAGGGCAGCGAGGCGTCGGCGACCGAAGCGCCGGTTGAGGCGACGCAGACCCCGAAGCCGGCCGAACCCGAGGCCGCGCCCGAGCCCGAGAAGCCGGTGGAGGCAAAGCCGCGCCGTCGTCGTTCCACCGTGCGCGAGCCCGCTCCCGTGGTGGTCACCGAGACCGGCGCGGCGGCGTCTCCAGAGAGCACCCCGGTCAGCGAGGCGGCTGAGCCGGCGGCCGACAACGTCGCGCCGTCCGAACCTGCCCCGAGAGAGACGGCGCCCGAGCCCGCCCCGGCGGAAGCCGTCGCGCCGGAGCCCGACCGTCCGCGCCGTACCGGCTGGTGGCAGCGCAAGATATTCGGCGAGTGAGCCTCGGGAGCTTCCGCCGCCATCGCACGACAGAAAAACGGCGCCTCGCGGCGCCGTTTTTTATGGCCCGGACGCATCAGCCGCGTGCGAGGAAAGCGCCGATGCGCTCGACCGCTTCCCGCATTTCGGCGGCGGAGCCGGCATAGGAGAGACGCAGGTAATGATGGCCGCGATGCGGGTCGAAATCGACGCCGGGCGTCACCGCCACATGAGCTTCATCGAGCAGGCGCCGGGCAAAGGAGGCCGAATCGTCCGTGAACCGCGACACGTCGGCATAGAGATAGAAGGCCCCGTCCACCGGCAGGAATTCCGGCAACCCCGCCCGGGGCAGGCCTTGAGTGAGGATCAGCCGGTTCTCCTCATAGCCGTGCTTCACCGCCTCCATCTCCAGCGCGCCGTCAAAGGCGGCCTCGGCGGCGATCTGCGACAGGGTCGGCACGGAGATCATCAGGTTCTGCTGCAGCCGCTCCACCGCGCGCACCAGCGGGGCCGGCATCACCATCCAGCCGACACGCCAGCCGGTCATGCAGAAATATTTCGAGAAGGAGTGAATGATCGCCGCGTCCGGACTGATCGCCGCCGCTGTCGCCGCCGGAAACGCATAGTCCAGCCCGTGATAGATTTCGTCGGAAATGAAGCGGATCCCGAGGCTCTCGGCTGTGGCGATCAGCTCCGCCAGCGCTTCGGGCCGCATCATGGTCCCGGTGGGATTGGCCGGGCTGGCGACGAGAATCCCCTTCAGCGGCGTGCGGGCGTGGGCCTGCCGCAGCGCCTCGGGGGTGATGACCCAGCGCGAGGCCGCATCCGTCTCGATCAGCACCGGCTCGCAGCCGAGCGCGGTGAGAATGTGCCGGTAGGGCGGATAGCCGGGATTGGCGATCGCCACCCGGTCTCCCGCCTCGAACAAAGCGAGGAAAGCGAGCAGGAAGCCCGCCGACGAACCGGTCGTCACGACCACGCGGGCCGGGTCGAGATCGAGCCCATAGGCCTCGCCATAATGGCGGGCGATACGGGCGCGCAAAGCCGGCAGGCCGAGAGCGGTGGTGTAGCCGATGCGCCCATGCTCCAACGCCCGCCGCGCCGCCTCACGGGCGGTGTGCGGCGCCGGAGCGGCGGGCTGGCCGACCTCCATGTGAATGACGTGCCCGCCCTCCGCCTCGATGCGCGCCGCCCGCTCCATCACATCCATCACGATGAAGGGCGCGATATCGCTGCGCCGCGAGGCGCCGGCGAGAATCCCCGCGGCCTGTTGGGGAGTGGGCGCGCGCCGTGAGGTCATGGTGCTCAACCTTGCCGTTCCGCCGTATCCGCGCCGCAATCTGCGGCTGGTCTCGGAACACGTTCAATGGAAGATGATCCGCGGACGACTTGACCCTGCCGCCATGACCGCGTCAGGGTCGCCCGCTTCTTTCTGCGTTGATGGATGATGCCTCTGCCGCGCCTTGACAACCCCTCGTCGCCATTGCTGACCACCGGCACCGGAGACCTCCCGCACGTGGATGCGCGCGCGGGCGCGCCGGCTCTGCTGCGTCGTCTCGCGACCGGACTGAGCCTGCTCGCGGTGGGCGCAATGGCCACCGCGCCCGTGGCCATTGCGCCGGCTCAGGCGCAGTCGCAGCGCAACCCGACGATCATCCGCGACGCCGAGATCGAGGCGCTGATGCGCGATTACACCCGGCCGATCTTTAAGGCGGCGGGGCTGACGCAGCAGAACATCCAGGTCGTCCTCATCGGCAATGATTCGTTCAACGCCTTCGTTGCCGACGGCAAGCGCATCTTCATCAACACCGGCACGCTCAAGCAGTCCACGACGCCGAACGAGGTCATCGGCGTGCTCGCGCACGAGACCGGCCATATCGCCGGCGGGCATCTGGCGCGTATGCGCCAGCAGCTGGAATCGGCGCAGACCATGGCCATCGTCGGCATGTTGCTGGCGGCAGGCGGCATGGCGGCGGGCGCGTCGACCGGCTCGAACATGGGCGGAACGGCCGCGGCCGGCGCCATGACCATGCCGCAGGAAATGGTCCGCCGCACCCTGCTCGCCTATCAGCGCAGCGAGGAACAGGCGGCCGACCGCTCGGCCATCACCTATCTCAACGCCACCAAGCAGTCGCCGGCCGGCATGCTCAAGACCTTCGAGCGGCTGCAGAACGACCAGATATTCATCAGCCAGCGGATCGACCCCTATGCGCTGAGCCACCCGATGGCGGCCGAGCGCATCGCCGTGCTGGAAGACCTCGCGCGCAAGAGCCCCTATTTCAACGTCAAGGATTCGCCGGAGCTGCAGGCCCGCCACGACATGATGCGGGCGAAACTCGTCGGCTATACGCAGACGCCGGACGCGGTGGCGCGCATCTACGGCTCGCAGGGCAACAGTCTGCCCGCCCGCTATGCCCGTGCAATCTCCGCCTACCGGTTCGGCAGCATCGCCGACGCGACCCGCCAGATCGACGGGCTGATCGCCGAGCAACCGCGCAACCCCTATTTCTACGAGATCAAGGGTCAGTCCCTGCTGGAAGCCGGCCGCGCGCACGAGGCGATCCCCCCGCTGCGGCGGGCGGTGGAACTGTCCGACGGCAATCCGCTCATTCGCATGCTGCTCGGCCAGGCACTGGTGGCGACCAATGACAAGGGCCTGATGGACGAAGCGGTGCGGGAGCTGAATTTCGGCCTCACGCGCGAGCCGTCCTCGCCCGTTGGCTGGCGATACCTCGCCATGGCCTATGGCCAGCGCGGCGATTACCCCAATGCCGACCTCGCCTCGGCGCAATCCGCCATGCTCAATGGCGACTACAAGCTCGCCCGCGAGCTGGCGACACGCGCCAAGACCAAATTTCCGCTCGGCTCGCCCGGCTGGCTGAAGGCCGACGACATCCTCAATTTCAAGCCGCCGCAGGAAGCTATGCGGCGCAAGCCAACACCGTAACGGAGACCGACATGCCGCTCCCCCTTATCCGCCGCGCCGGTCGCGGGCTTATTGCCGCCGGCCTGCTGGCGAGCCTTGCGATCGGCATGGGCGTCGCCCCGGCGTCCGCGCTTGACGATGCCCAGCGCAAGGAGTTCGAAGGCGTCATCCGCGACTACCTCATCAAGAACCCCGAGGTGATCCAGGAAGCCATCATGGAGCTGCAGAAGCGCCAGGCGGCGAACGAGGCCAATCAGCGCCAGCAGGCACTGACCACGATGAAGCCGCTGGTGTTCGATTCCTCCCGCGGCATGGTGGTGGGCAATCCCAATGGCGACGTCACTCTGGTCGAGTTCTTCGACTATAATTGCGGCTATTGCCGCCGGGCGCTCGCCGACATGCAGCAGCTCATGAAGAGCGATCCCAAGCTCAAGGTGGTGCTGAAGGAGTTCCCGGTTCTCGGGCCGGGCTCGGTGGAAGCCGCCCAGGTCGCCGTCGCGGTTCGCCTGACCGCGCCCGACAAGTATTACGCTTTTCACGAGAAGCTGTTGAGCGAGCGGGGCCAGGCCAACAAGGCCAAGGCGCTGGAGGCGGCGAGCGCGGTGGGCATTGATAAGGCGGCGCTGGAGAAGGCCCTCGTCAACCCCGAGGTGAATGCCACGCTCGAGGAAAACCTGAAGGTGGCGGAGGCGCTCGGCATCGACGGCACCCCCTCCTATGTGGTGGGCGACGCGGTGATCGTCGGGGCCGTCGGCCACGACCAGATCAAGGGCGCGGTCGATTCCGTGCGCAGCTGCGGCAAGACCCAGTGCTGAGCCAAGACTGAGTGCTGAGCCGGTAGCGGGCCGCCGCCGACGCGGTCGCCGACGCCGCTTCAGCGCGCCCGGTGCGCCGCGCCGCTGGGGGTTAATGCACGCGCTTTTGTGCGGGGGCTTGGCGTTCGCGCGACCTTTGCCTATAAACCCGCGGCCGCCCGGCACGCGCCGGGTGGCGGCTGGCTTTTTGAGGCGCGATGACGGACACCGTCCACGTCCTGAACGGACCCAACCTGAACCTGCTCGGCACGCGCGAGCCGGAGGTCTATGGCCGTGCGACGCTGGCTGATCTGGAAGCCGCCTGCCGGGAGGCCTGCGCGCGGCACGGTGTCGAGCTGGTGTTCCGCCAGTCCAATCACGAAGGTGAACTGGTGACCTGGCTGCAGCAGGCGCGTGGCAGCCTCGGCGTCGTGCTCAACGCGGCGGCCTATACCCACACCTCCATTGCCCTTGCCGACGCCATCAAGGCCGCCGGCCTCAATGTCGTCGAAGTCCACTTGTCCAACGTCTTCGCGCGCGAAGCCTTCCGCCACCATTCCTACATCTCGCCGGTCGCCCGCGCGGTGATCTGCGGCTTGGGAATGGACGGCTACAGGCTCGCCATCGACGCGCTGGCCGCCGCCCGCGCGAACTGAGGGGACGGGAGCGACCGTCACGGGATCATGATGAAAACCAACAAGCCCAACATCGACCCCGCGCTGGTGCGCGAGATCGCCACGCTCCTCTCCGAGAGCGACCTCACCGAAATCGAGGTGCAGCACGAGGATCTGCGCATCCGCGTCGTCCGCGCCGCGCCCACCGTCTATGCCGCCCCGGTCGCGGTCGCGCCGGCCCCCGTGGCCGCCGCCGCCCCGGCACCGGCCGCCGCCGCGCCAGCTTCTGCCG
>JAEZMI010000153.1 GCA_023414975.1 Pseudomonadota bacterium
ATTCTGGTGCGCTCACACGACGATTTACGCGGGCGCCTGAGCCGGTGCCTATTTATCGGGCGCAACGTTCCTCACCAAGTCCAGGCTTCTGCGATATTTTCGCACAATCAGCCTATCGTTTGAATAATAATATTCTGGCTTGGCGTTTTCATGCTGCAATTTTAGGCGGTTTAGGGGTTGTCTTTTTGGGCTTGACCATTTCGGCTGATCAATGGTTGGATCGCTTCACCCCGAGCCTAGGAGACGGCGCAGGGCCGGCGGCGGGGCCGCCGACCTGAGGCGGCGTCGAGATGCCGGCGACATCAATGAAGAAGAGCGTCCGGGGCGGGTTCTTCCACAGGAGATCGGACGATGAACGCGCAGACGGCGAAGCGGGACCTGCCCGTCGGCCACAAGCTCAAGACCGGTGAGGAATTCAAGAAGTCGCTCGACGACGGTCGCGCCTTGTGGGTCGGCGGCAAGCGCATCGCCCGGGTCTTCGACGATCCGGCGCTCTCCGCCGGCGTCGACCTTCTCGCCTCCATGTTCGACGACCAGTTCACGCCGGAACACGCCGACGCCACCACCTATATCGACGAGACCGGCGCCGTCGCGAGCCGTTCCTGGCAGGTGCCGCGCACCAAGGAAGACCTCGCCGACCGCCGCAAGATGATCGAGTACACCAGCTTGAAGACCGCCGGCACCTTCGGGCGCCCGCCGGATCTCGCCCCCGCCATCGCGGTCGGTCTGCTCGCCTATCTGCCGACCTTCAAGGCCAAGACGTCGATGATCGAGGGCTGCAGCCCCGACTTCGCGGAGAATATCGAGCGCTACGTCGCCTATGGCCGCGACACCAACCTCACCGCCTCCGAAAGTCTCACCGGCCCGCAGAACGACCGCTCCAGCGCCAAGGGCGCGGAGGCCTCGCTGCTGAAGGTCAAGAGCGTGGAGAAGGGCGGCATCCGCGTCTCCGGTGCCAAGACGGTCGGCTCCCTCTCGGCGCAAGCCAACGAAATCTTCTTCACCAATCTCGGCGGCATCCGTGAGACGCCGGCGGAAGCCTGCATCTGGGCCTCGGTGCCGATCAACGCGGAGGGCATCAAACTCATCTCGCGCGAGATGGTGTCGCATCCCGGCGCCGACCCGTTCGACCATCCGGTCGCCCGCCTCGGCGAGGAAGCCGACCAGCTCATCATCTTCGACAACGTCTTCGTTCCGACCGACCGCATCTTCAACCTCGGCGATCCGACGGCGATGTCCTATTACGGGCCGGTCTGCGTCTTCGCGCACTGGCACGTGCTGACCCGCCTCACGGTGAAGGCGGAACTCTTCGTCGGCGCCGGCCAGCTGGTGCTGGATGTGCTCGGCACCGCGCACATCCCGGCGGTGCAGGGCATGCTCGGCGAGATCATCCAGTACGCTCAGACGCTGCGGGCCTTCGTCACCGCCGCCGAGGCGCTGGCCAAGCCCACCGAGGGCGAGGTGATGGCGCCGGATGTCGGCATGCTGACCGCCGGCCGCCTCTACTCGATCGAGCATTACCCACGCATCATCCACATCCTTCAGGAACTGTGCGGCCAGGGGCTCGTGATGCGCTTCGGCAAGGCGGCGTTCGACAATCCGGAGATCGGCCATCACCTGCACGACCTTCTGCCCGGCAAGGGGGTGAGCGCCGAGGTGAAGGAACTGTTGATGAACTTCATCTGGGACATGACCGCCTCTTCCCTCGCGGGACGGGTGGCGCTGTTCGAAAACGTCAATGCGAGCCCGGCCCCGCGCCTGCGCGAGCGCCTCTACAACGAGGTGAAGCGCGACGCCTTCATCGGCCAAGTGAAGAAGCTGGCCGGCATGCCCTGAACGCCGGCCCCGGCCCATTGGAGCCGGGTGGGCCGCGTTCCCCGGCGCGTCACCGGGCCCTGCCCAGGGGTCCGGCATCCCTTTCGCTTGAACGGACCGGAGGCCGACATGGCATCGCCCATGGCCGCAAGCCAATCCGCCAACCTTGCCGGCTCGCCTGCGGAGCGGACCGCCGACGCGACCGGCATCGTGGACCCGCGACAGATGGCGGGGCGTCCCGCATGAGCCCCGCGCCCGCCATCGCCCATGCCGGTTTTGCCGCCTATGAGGATTATGACGCCACCGGACTCGCCGCGCTGGTGCGCGCGGGCGAGGTGACGCCCGCCGAACTTCTCGATGCCGCCCTGTCGCGCATCGAGGCACATGAGCCGACCCTGCACGCCCTCGTCCACCGCTTCGACGATCTGGCACGGCAGGCCATCGCCGAGGGCTTGCCGGACGGTCCCTTCACCGGCGTGCCGTTCATCCTGAAGAACACGGGGTTCGAGATGGCGGGGACTGTGCTCTCCACCGGCTCGAACCTGTTCCGCGACAATGTCTCGCCCCGCGACGGCACGCTTGTGGCGCGCTACAAGGCGGCAGGGCTGGTGATCCTCGCCAAATCCAACACGCCGGAATTCGCGCTGAGCTTCACCACGGAGCCGGATGCCTTCGGTCCCTCGCGCAACCCGTGGGATGCGGCGCTGAGCCCCGGCGGATCGTCCGGCGGGTCGACGGCGGCGGTGGCGGCAGGCTATCTGCCGATGGCCAATACGTCCGACGGCGCCGGTTCGACCCGCGTGCCGGCCTCGCATTGCGGGCTGTTCGGCTTCAAGCCCAGCCGGATGCTCAACCCGCTCGGCCCCGTGGTCGTCGAGGCGATCGCCGGCATGTCGACCCCCCATGCCGCGAGCTGGAGCGTGCGCGACAATGCGGCGCTGCTGGACGCGACCGCCGGGCCGGATGTGGGCGACCCCTATTTCTCGCCCCTCGGCCGGGAAAGCTACCTGTCGCAGGTGCGCCGCGAGCCGCGCCCGCTGCGGATCGGCTTCACGCCCGACTCGCCCCTGGGCACCCCGGTGGACCCCGAATGCCGACGGGTGGCGGAAGCGGCCGCGCGTCTGTGCGAGACCCTTGGCCACACGGTGGAGATTTGCGAGCCGGGCTATGACGCCCACGCGCTGAAGGCTGCCTGGCGCATCATTGTCGGCGTCAACGTCGCCCTGGCGGTGGAGGGGCGCGGCCGTGCGCTGGGATTGGCCGAGCCGCTGGATGCCATCGAGCCGGTGAACGCCGCCTGGGTGCGCGAGGCGCGCGCGCTGCCGGCCACCGCTTATCTGGGCGCGGTGAACACCCTGCACCAGACGGCGCGCGCGCTGGGTCGCTTCTTCGCGCGCTACGATGTGCTGCTGTCGCCAACGGCCGCCGAACTGCCGCAGCCGCTCGGCCGGCTCTCCGGCGCGGGCAAGAGCCTCGACGCCTTTTACGACGCCTTCTGGACCCATGCGCCCTTCACCTGCGTCTTCAACGCGGCGGGCTGCCCGGCCATGAGCGTGCCGCTCGGCATGTCCGGCAGCGGCCTGCCCGTCGGCGTGCAGTTCGGCGCCGCGCTCGGCCAGGACGGCCTGCTGTTCAGTCTCGCCGGCCAGTTGGAGCGGGCGCAGCCCTGGTTCCACACGCGGCCGCGCCTTTCCGCCGGAGCCGCATGATGCGCGAGCCTTCCCTCGCCGATCTTTCGGCCCGCGAGACCGCCCGGCGCGTCGCGAACGGCGCGGCGACGGCGGAAGCGGTGTGCGCCGCCTTCGCCGCGCGCATCGCGGCGGCCGAGCCGGCGGTGCAGGCCTTTGCCTTTTTCGACCGGGAGCGCGCGCTGGCCGAGGCGAGGGCGGCGGCATCCGGGCCGCTTGCCGGCGTGACCTTCGGGGTGAAGGACGTGATCGACACGGCGGACATGCCGACCGCCTACGGTTCGGCGGTCTATGAGGGGCACCGTCCGCCTTGGGATGCGCCGGCGGTGGCGCTCGCCCGTGCCTTTGGCGGGGTGGTGATGGGAAAGACGGTCTCGACCGAATTCGCCATGTCAAGCCCCGGCAGAACACGCAACCCGTTCAACCCCGCGCATACGCCCGGGGGGTCGTCGAGCGGTTCCTGCGCCGCGGTGGCGGCGGGCATGGTGCAGGTCGCCTTCGGCACGCAGACCGCGGGCTCGATCCTGCGGCCCGCCTCCTATTGCGGCGTCGTCGGCTATAAGCCGAGCTTCGGCACGCTCAACCGCGCCGGCATGAAGCCGCTTTCCGACACGCTGGACCATCTCGGTCTGATTACGCGGGATGTTCGCGATGCCGCCTTCGTCGCGGCCGCTCTGGCCGAACGCCCGGCGCTCGCGACCGGCGCCGCGCCCGCCGCGCCGCGCATCGGCCTGTTCCGCACCTCCCGCTGGGCGCAGGCGGAGCCGGCGACGCGGGACGCGCTCACCCGCACGGCGGCGGCGATCGAGGCGGCGGGCGGCACCGTACGGGAATGCGCGGTGCCCGACAGCTTCGAGCGGCTCTATCCGCTTTTCGACGCGGTCATGGGTTTCGAGACGCCGCGCACGCTGGCCTATGAGTACCGCGGGCGGGGTGGGCGTATTTCGCCGATCACCCGCGGCTTCCTCGATACCCTCTCGCGCGCGACACGGGCCGACTACGACGCCGCCCTTGCCGCGCTGAAGGATCGCGAGGCGATGGTGGAGGAATTGCTGGACGGCTGCGACGCCCTCATAACGCCCGCCGCGCCGGGCGAGGCGCCCGAAGGCATGGCGACGGGCGACCCGGTGTTCAACAAGCCGTGGACGCTGCTGCATGTCCCCGCGCTCGCGCTGCCGGCGGGCTTCGGCCCCCTCGGTCTGCCGGTCGGCGTTCAGGTGATCGGGCGCATCGGGGCGGATGCGCACACCCTGGCGCTCGGCGCCTTCATCGAAGACGCGCTGAAGGCGGCGGCGTGATGGAGGCGGGCGTGAGGCGACGTTTTTGCAGGATTCCCAACAGGGACGGCAATCATGGCTATCAGTGACCTGGCGCTCATCGAGGCGTGGAAGGACGTCCTTACTCTCTCGAAGCTGACGACGGGCGAGCAGGTGTCGCTGCTCATCAGCGACGACAGCAACCCCCAGCTCGTCGCGACCGCGCGCATCGCGGTCGGACAGCTCGGCGGCGTGCTCACCATCCTGCATTTGCCGCCGCTGAATGGCGACGTGGCGCTCTCGCGCGACAAGTCCGGCTATGTCGGCCACACGGCGCTCAAGGGCAACCGCGCGGCGCTGGAGGCGATGAAGCACTCCGACCTCGTCATCGACACGATGCTGCTGCTGTTCTCGCCGGAACAGGACGAGATTCTGAAGACCGGGGCCCGGATGCTGCTCGCCTGCGAGCCGCCGGAAGTGATGCTGCGCATGAAGCCGACGCTGGACGACGCCCGCCGCGCCAGCAACGCCGCCGCCCGCCTCGCCGGGGCGAAGACGCTGACCGTTACCTCCAAGGCCGGCACGGATTTCCGCTGCGCCATCGGCCAGTACCCGGTGCTGAAGCAGCAGGGGTTCGTCGACAAGCCGGGCGGCTGGGACCACTGGCCGAGCTGCTTCGTCGCCACCTGGCCGGACGAGGGAAGCTGCGAGGGCACCATCGTCATCGACACCGGCGACATCCTGCTGCCGTTCAAGCGTTACGCCCGCGAGCCGATATGCCTGACCATCGAGGGCGGCCGGATTCGCAAGATCGAGGGCGGCTTCGAGGCGGAATATCTCAGGAGCTATATGGAGAGCTTCGACGATCCCGACGCCTATGCGATGGCGCATGTCGGCTGGGGCCTGCACAAGCGCGCGCACTGGACGACGCTCGGCCTTTATGACCGCGAGGCCGGGCTTTCCATGGATGCCCGCTCCTTCTGGGGCAACTTCCTCTGGTCGAGCGGCCCAAACACCGAGGCCGGCGGCACCCGCAACACGCCCTGCCACATGGATGTTCCGCTGCGCGGCTGCTCCCTGTCGCTCGACGGCGAGCCGATGACCATCGACGGCAAGGTGATCCCGGAGGATCAGAGGTGACGGGGGCTGGGCCCCGCGTCACGACGCCCGCAGGAGCCTACCCCTTCGCGGCGGTCTTGGCGTCTTCCTCGACGAACACCTCGCGGGCGACGCGGAAGCTGTCGAGCGAGGCCGGCACGCCGCAATAGATGGCCACCTGGAGGAAGACCTCGCGGATTTCATCGCGCGTCAGCCCGTTGTTGAGGGCACCGCGTACATGGAGCTTGAGTTCATGAGGACGGTTCAGCGCCGCGATCATGCCGAGATTGAGCAGGGAGCGGTCGCGGCGGGCGAGGCCTTCGCGGCCCCATACCTCGCCCCAGCAATATTTCGTCACCAGCTCCTGCAGCGGGCGGGTGAAATCGTCGGCTTCCGCCAGCGACTTGTCGACATAGGCGCTGCCGACCACGGCGCGGCGGATTTCAAGCCCTTTCTCGAAAAGGTCGTCGGTCATTGATGGGTCTCCGGGTCATGGGATGGCGGGGAAAGGGGGTTGCCGAGCGCGGCACGCGCGGCCGAAGCGACATGGCGTTCGGCGAGAGCGGCCGCGCGCTCGGCGTCGCGGGCGAGCAGGGCGCTTACGAGGGCGTCGATCTCCCCCGCCGAGGCGCCCTTGCGGCCGGGGTCGCCCAGCGAGCGGGCGCGCAGCAGACTGATGCGGGCATTGAGCCGGCCCAGCAGATCGCGCGCCACACCGTTGCGCGCGCCGGCGCACAGCGCCGCGTAGAAGGCGAGCTTCGCGTCGAGGACGGCGCCGAGGTCGTCGGCCCCGTAAGCGCGGACGAGAGTGGCATGCGCCTGCCCCAAGGCGGCCCGCGCCGCCTCGTCCGCCCGTTGGCAGAACTGGCGGGCGACCACCGCCTCCAGCGCGGCGCGCACGGCGTAGATGTTCTCGGCCTCGCCGCGCGCCAGCACGGCGACGGAGAGCCCGCGCGGCCCGGCGGCGAGCAGGCCGTCCGCCTCCAACTCGCGCAATGCCTCGCGCAGGACCGTCCGGCTTACCCCCAATTCGGCAGTGAGATCCTTCTCGATCAGGCGCTGGCCGGCGGCGAGCCGGCCGGTCTCGATCAGCCGGCGCAGGGTCGAAACCAGCTTGCGGCGCAGCGGCGCGCTTTCCTGATTGAGGGGGCCGATGCCGAGCCGCTGACTCATCGCCCCGTCTCAGCGGGCCAGCAGGAAGGGGTCGACCGCCGCGTGGAAGGCCGAGGGGCGGTCGAGATTGGCGAGATGCCGGGCCCCCTCGATCTCGTGATAGGCGGCGCCGGGGATGAGCTGCGCGATCTCCTGCGACAGGCGCGGGGGCGTGCGGTTGTCACGCGAACCCACCACGACCTGCGCCGGCACCTTTACAGCCTGGTAGAGCGCGACGACGTCCGCGGTGAACACGGATTGCGCCGCTTCGACATAGGCGGCGGGCTCCATTCCGGCGATGCTGGCGACCAGTTCCGCGACATGGGTAGGGTCGTCCTCCACCAGCGTGTCGGCGGCGTAGGCACGGGCATAGGCGTCCATCGAACCCGCGGCGATGGTGCTGGCGATGGTCGCCGCGCGGGCCGCACCCGCCTCGCCTTGCGTCGCGAAGCTGTCGGCGATGACCAGACGGCTGACGAGATGAGGGGCGATATCCGTAAGATGGGCGGCGATGGGGCCGCCCATGGAGATGGCGACGACACGGGCCGGCGTTCCGCCGAAGGCCTGGAGGACCGCCGCAAGATCGGCCGCAACGTTGCGCACCGTGAAGCTCCCGCGGCGACTGGACCGGCCATGGCCGCGCGCATCCACCGCGATCACATCGAAGGACGAGGACCAGCGACTGATCTGCTCGCGCCACATCCACGCGCCGGTGCCGAGGCTATGGATAAGCAGCAGTTTCTCGCCGGTGCCGGCCCGGTCGTAGCCGAGGCTCTCCCCATTCAGTTCGATCATCGCCATCGCCGAACCTCTTTAATCGCCGTGTTCCGCCGCACGCAAGTGAACGCCGCGCAGCATATTAACGTCGTATGATACGACAAGAAAAAACATGCCGGCCCGATCGCGGCCCGCCAGCAGCTGAGGGAGAGCAAATGAAGATCGAGGCCCATGGCGACGGCATCTACGCCGTCACCTTCACCCACACGGCGGATGGCAACCACATCTCCTCCGCCCAGCTTGCCCAATTCGCCGCCTCCCTGGACGAGGTACTGGCCAAGCCGGATCTCACCTGCGTGGTGCTGGCCGGCGAGGGCGAGCATTTCTGCGCCGGCCGGGTGGGCCTGCGCGGCCTCACCTCGGCGGCCGATGTGAGGGACGATCTCAACCTCATCCTGGAGGTCAACGCCCGGCTGCGCGGCTCGCCCGTGCCCTTCGTGGCCGCGGTGGAGGGCAAGGCCCTCGGCTTCGGCTGCGGCTTCACCACGCAGTGCGACATCGCCATCGCCGCCGAGGACGCAGTCTTCGCCCTGCCGGAAATGTCGCACAAGCTGCCGCCGCTGATCGTGCTGTCCTATTTCGCCAAATTCGTCCCGTTCAAGCGTGCCTTCGAGCTGGCGCTCACCAGCCGGCATTTCACTGCGGCGGAAGCCAAGGAGATCGGCATCGTCACCGAGGTCGTGCCGCCCGGTGCGGCGCTCGCGCGGGCCATCGCGTTCGCCCGCACCATCGCGGCGCTGGACGGCGAATCCGTGCGTCTGCTGCGCGCCTTCGCCCGCCGCGTCGCCGGCCTGTCGGACGAGACGGAGGCCCGCAACGCCGTCGCCACCATGGCGATCTCGCTGGCGGCGCGGGCACATTGATCGGCCGGAGAGGCCGAGGGGAGGCGAGCATGAGCGACATGACCGCTGCCGACAGCGTGCTCTTCATCGGGGCCGGGCGCATGGGCGGGCTGATGGCGGCCCGGCTTGCCGATCATGGCGTGAAACTGTCAGTGGTCGATCTGGCCGAGGCGGCGCTGGCGCCGTTCCGGGCCCGCGGCATTCCGGTGGCGACCACGGCGGCCGGCATGCCGGGCCAGGTGGTTATCACCATGCTGCCGACCGACGCGCATGTGCGCGCCGCGCTGCTGGGGCCGGAGGGGGCGCTGGCCGGGGAGCCGCGCGCTGTGGTGGTGGACATGTCCAGCGCGGCGCCCGCCGCCATCGTCGCCTTGGCCGAAGAACTCGCGCCGGGCGGCATCGCGGTCCTCGATGCGCCGGTGAGCGGCGGCATGGCCGGCGCGCGGGCGGGCACGCTGACCGCCATGTGCGGGGGCGCGCCGGACGCCTTTGCGCGCGTGCGGCCGCTGCTCGCCCTCATGTGCGGCGAGGTGGTGCGGGTGGGGCCGGTCGGCTCCGGCCATGTGCTGAAGGCGCTGAACAATTATCTCTCCGCCGCCACGCTCTGGACGGCGACCGAGGCGCTGATCATCGGTCAGCGGCTCGGGCTCGATCCGCCGACCATGCTGAAAGTCTGGAGCGCCGGCTCGGGCAAGAGCCACGCCACCGAGGTGAAGCTGCCCGACCATGTGCTGACCGGCCGCTATGACTTCGGCCAGACGCTCGACCTGTTCTGCAAGGATATTTCCATCGCGATCGACCTCGCCGCCCGAGCCGGCACCGAGACCCCGGCGCTGGAGGCACTGTTCGCCAATTGGTCGAGCGCCCGCGACACGTTGGGCGGGCAGGAGGACATCACCGCCATCGCCCGGATGATCGGCGCCAGCGCGCGCGGCGCCGGCTCGATGTTCGATCGCGAGGAAGGCGAGGGCTGAACCGACGCCTCAGCTCACCGAGCGTTCGCCGAGCGACTTCTCGCGCAGGGCGGAGAGCGTGGTGGATGGCGTGATCGCCTCCGGATCCAGCTTCACATGGACAATGGCCGGCAGGCCGGACGCGAAGGCGGCATCGAGCGCGGGCACGAACTCATCGTCGCGCGCCACCGTCACGCCGAATCCGCCGAAGGCGCGGGCATAGGCGGCGAAATCCGGGTTCCTCAGCGTCGTGCCGAAGACGCGCGTGGGGTATTCGCGCTCCTGATGCATGCGGATCGTGCCGTACATACCGTTGTCGACGACGACCGCCACGACAGGCACGCCATACTGCACGGCCGTGGCGAACTCCTGCCCGGTCATCAGGAAGTCCCCATCGCCGCACACCGCGACGACCGGGCGTTCGGGCTGCGTGCGCTTGGCGGCGATGGCCGCCGGCAGGCCATAGCCCATGGAGCCCGAGGTCGGCGCCAATTGCGAGCCGAAGGCGCGGAAGTGGTGGAAGCGGTGGACCCAGATGGCGAAATTGCCGGCACCGTTGCAGATTGTCGTTTCCGGCGGCAAGGCGCGCAGATACTGCACCAGCGTCGCCATCTGTACCGGGCCGGGATTGGCCGGCGGCGTCTGCGTCCAGGCGAGATAGTCGGCGCGCGCGCTCTGTCGCCATTCGCCCCAGCTGATCGAATTGGGAGGCTGAACACCCTCCAGCGCGGCGGCGAAGGCGGCCGCGGAGGCGTTGATGGCCAGCGCCGGCTGGTAGACGCGGCCGAGTTCATCGGGGTCGGCATGGACATGCACCAGCGGCACGCCGGGGTCGGGAATGCCGAGCAGGCTGTAACCCTGCGACGGCACCTCGCCGAAGCGACCGCCGGCGAGGATGATGAGGTCGGCTTCCTTCAGCCGCGCGGCCAGCTTCGGGTTCAGCGAGAAGCCGATATCGCCGGCATAGGAGGCGTGGTCGGCGGGGAACAGCATTTGCCGGCGGAAGGAGACCGCGACCGGCAGATCGAAGCGTTCGGCAAAGCGCGTCACCGACGCGATGGCCTTCGGATTCCAGCGCGCGCCGCCGAGGATCATCACGGGCTTCTGCGCCGCCCAGAGCATTTTCTGCAGACGCATCATGTCGGTGAGGCCCGGCCAGGTCTCGGCCGGTTCGACGGCGGGTGCGTCGGGCACCTCGGCCATCTCGCTCAGCACATCCTCGGGCAGGGCAATGACCACCGGTCCGGGCCGTCCCTGCATGGCCACCCGGAAGGCGCGGGCGATGATTTCCGGGATGCGGGCCGCCTCGTCGATTTCCACCGCCCATTTGGCGAGAGGACCGAAGACGGCGCGGTAATCGATCTCCTGGAACGCCTCGCGCCCGCGCATGGAGCGGGATATCTGACCGACGAAGAGGATCATCGGGGTGGAATCCTGCTGCGCGATGTGGACGCCCGCGCTGGCGTTGGTCGAGCCCGGCCCGCGGGTGACGAAGCAGATGCCGGGCCGTCCGGTCAGCTTGCCGACCGCTTCGGCCATCATCGCCGCGCCGCTTTCCTGCCGGCAGATGACGAAGTCCACCGGCGTATCGGAAAGCGCGTCGAGAACGTCCAGATAGCTTTCGCCGGGCACGCCGAAGGCGCGTGTGACGCCATTGGCGATGAGCGCATCGACGAGGAGGCGGGCGCCGGTGCGGGCGGAGGCGGAGAACACGGTCATGATGGCTCGGGACTCGCGGAAGACGCAAAGGCCGGCACTCTAGAGCGCGATCCGATCAGATTGAACCGATCTGATCGACGAATCGCCCTCTAATTCCATGAAAGAGAATGCGCGATCGGGGACGAGGCGAGGGCTTCAGACAAAGCCGATCCACCGTCCGGCAACCAGGATGCCGATCCACAGAAGGGCGGACAGCGCCGCGACCACACGCACACCCATGCCGGGTGTCTCGCCCCTCAACACCGCGCGCCAGCCAGGCTGGACGTGCTGTACGCCGACATTCACGAGTGCCAGCGCGAGGAGGCCGAGCTTCACGAGGAAAGCTGGATTGGCGAGATAGTCGGCCGGCCGGACGGTGAAAAGCCAGAGGCCGGTCAGTGCGGTGAGGGTGAGACCGAGCGCGGCGGCGCGGACCAGCAGCGGGGCGAGGATGGCAACGGGCACGGACCGCCACAGGCCGATGAGGCGGGCATCGAGCGTCAGGATCGGCCCGACGAGCAGGGCGAGGCCGAGGATGTGGGCCGCGTTGACCAGGAGATAGGCCACCCACGAGGCGTGCAGCGCCCGCGCGCCGGGCCAGCCGGCGAGCGCGGCGAGCAAGCCGTCCGGCGTTTCCACGGCGCGTCAGTTGCTGCCGATCCGTTCGGGATACATGTCGTAATTTTTCCCGCCGATGGTGATGCGCACCGCCTTCATATGCGCCTCGTTCGCCTCGCGCGACCGGTTGCCGAGCACGGTGATGGCGTCGCCGGGCTTCGCCGTCTCGCCGGTGAAGCCGGAGGCGGAAGTCTGTCGGGGATTGCCGAGATCGACCTGCCAGTCCCGGCCATCGGCGGCGCGCACCCGGAGCGTGGGGTGCGGCGGGGCCATGGAAATGGCGGTGATAGTGCCCTCCAATGTCATCTTCTCCGATTCCGCCCAGCTCCAGCCATGATGGGCGATGGCGGGAGCCGCGGCGAGAACCAGGCCGCCGGCAAGCGCCATGGCGAGCGGGCGGGGCGAGCAACGGAGCATGGAGACCTCCTGTCGTTACGGAACCTTCGCCAGACTATGGCGCGCCGCGTGACGGTGGCGAGGAGGCCATGGCTCACTTTTTCGGCAGAGATCCAGCGGGCCTTCCTGTGCGTAGGAAGGCAGCTTGACCTGTTACGTCACGCTGCACAGGAGGTTCTTATGCCGCTGAAGGCATATCAGCTTGCCCTCGCCGCGCTCATTCTAGCCGGTGTTGCTTCGAGTGTTCCCGCCTCCGCCGCCGAACTCCGTGCCGAGGATATTCGGCGCGAGATCATCGGCCGCCACGTTTTCCTCGCCGTGCCGCTCGGCGGCGAGTTCCCGCTCAACTATTTTCCGGACGGGCGGGTGAATGGCGACGGCGAGGCCGTGGGTCTTGGCAGGCTCGCCCAGCCCAAGGATGAGGGGCGCTGGTGGATTGCCGGCGACCGGCTCTGCCAACGCTTCAAGGCCTGGTATGACGGCAAGCCGATGTGCTTCGTGCTCACGCGCATCGGCAATGGCCAGGTGGCGTGGCTGCGCGACAATGGCGAGACGGGCACCGCCCGCATCGGCGGTCGGATCGCCTCGCGCTGACCCGGCGCGAGGCGTCGTCGGCTGGACGCTGGCGGCCCGCATTCCGACGGCGGGCGTCAGACGTCCACGCTTCAGACGTCCACGCTGGCGCGCAGCGCGTTGTCCTGGATGAACTCGCGGCGCGGTTCGACCACATCGCCCATCAGGCGGTTGAACAGGTCGTCGGCATCGGCGACCTCTTTCACCTTCACCTGCAGAAGAGACCGGGCATTGACGTCGAGCGTGGTCTCCCACAGCTGCTCCGCGTTCATTTCCCCCAGACCTTTGTAACGCTGCAGGGCGATGCCCTTGCGACCGGCATCGGTGACGGCGTCGAACAGGTCCATCGGGCCGTAAACCAGCGTTTCCGTGCCCTTGCGGCGAAGCGTGGCCGGCTCGGCATGGACTTCCTGCAGGTCCGCCGACAGGGTGTCGAGCCGGCGCGCCTCGGCGGAGGCGACGAGCGTCGCGTCGAGCACCGCGACTTCCTTCACGCCGCGCACGACGCGCGAGAAGCTGTAGCCTGCGCCATCCGCGGTGCCGGTCCAGCCGCGTTCGGTCTCCTCGGCGATCAGGTCGAGGCGACGGGCGACCGTCGCGGCGATCTCGGCCGCCCGCTCTTCTTCAACGAGCAGGCCGGGCGTGAAGGCGCCGGCGATTGCCGCCTGTTCCACAACGGCGCGGTTGTAGCGGGGGTGCAGGCCGTTCATCACCGCGCGGAAGGAGCGGGCGCTTTCCAGCACGTGGTGGAGATCGCCCCCCGCGCGCACCTCGCCCGAGGCCAGCGCCAGCGACGCGTCTTCGAGGCCCTGATTGATCAGGTAGTCTTCGAGCGAGCGCTCGTCCTTGAGATACTGCTCGGACTTGCCACGCGTGACCTTATAGAGCGGCGGCTGGGCGATGTAGATGTGCCCGCGCTCCAGCAGATCCGGCATCTGGCGGAAGAAGAAGGTCAGGAGGAGGGTGCGGATGTGGGAGCCGTCCACGTCCGCGTCCGTCATGATGATGATCTTGTGGTAGCGCAGCTTGTCGACATTGAAGTCGTCCCGGCCGATGCCGGTGCCGAGCGCCGTGATCAGCGTGCCGATCTGGTCCGATGACAGCATCTTGTCGAAGCGGGCGCGTTCGACATTCAGGATCTTGCCGCGTAGCGGCAGGATCGCCTGGAAGGCACGGTTACGTCCCATTTTGGCTGAGCCGCCGGCCGAGTCACCCTCGACGATGAACAGTTCGGACTTGGCGGGATCGCGCTCCTGACAATCGGCGAGCTTGCCGGGGAGGGAGGCAACATCGAGCGGATTTTTGCGGCGGGTGAGCTCGCGCGCCTTGCGCGCGGCCTCGCGTGCGGCGGCGGCCTCCACCACCTTCGTGACGAGCGCCTTGCCCTCGCCGGGGTGCTCCTCCAGCCAGGTGCCGAGCGCCTCGTTCACCAGCGCCTCGACGACGGGGCGCACCTCCGAGGAAACCAGCTTGTCCTTGGTCTGCGAGGAGAATTTCGGGTCCGGGACCTTCACCGAGAGCACCGCGGTCAGACCCTCGCGGCAATCCTCGCCGGTGGGATCGACCTTTTCCTTCTTGGCGATGCCGGAACGTTCCGAATAGCCGATGATCTGGCGCGTCAGCGCGGCGGCGAAGCCGGTGAAATGGGTGCCGCGGTCGCGCTGGGGAATGTTGTTGGTGAAGCAAAGGACATTCTCGTGGTAGCTGTCGTTCCACGAGAGCGCGCATTCGACCGTGATACCGTCCTTCTCGGCGCGGATAACGATCGGCTTCGGCAGCAGGGCCTGCTTGGAGCGGTCGAGATACTGCACGAAGGCTTCGACGCCGCCCTCATACATCATCTCCTCGCGCTTGACCTCGGCATGGCGGGCATCGGTCAGAACGATGCGAACGCCGGAATTGAGGAAGGCCAGCTCGCGCAGGCGATGCTCCAGCGTCGCATAATCGAACTCGACCTTGGAGAAGGTCTCGGGCGAGGGAAGGAAAGTCACGCGCGTGCCGCGACGGCCTTCCGGCGCCGGGCCGATCTGCTTGAGGTCTTCCGGCGCGTCCCCGTGATGGAAGCGCATGGCGTACTCATATCCATTGCGCCAGATCGTCAGGTCGAGCCAGGTCGAAAGCGCGTTCACCACCGAGACGCCGACACCATGAAGGCCGCCGGAGACCTTGTAGGAGTTCTGGTTGAATTTCCCGCCGGCGTGAAGCTGGGTCATGATGACCTGCGCGGCCGACACGCCTTCCTCGGCGTGGATGTCGGTCGGGATGCCGCGGCCATTGTCGGTGACGGTGACGGAGCCCTCGGCGTTCAGCGTGACGGTGACTTCGTTGGCGTAACCCGCCAGTGCTTCGTCAATCGCGTTGTCGACCACCTCATAGACCATGTGGTGGAGGCCCGAGCCGTCATCGGTGTCGCCGATATACATGCCCGGCCGCTTGCGAACGGCGTCGAGGCCACGCAGCACCTGGATCGACTGCGCGCCATATTCTTCCCCGTTCGAGGCGGGGGACGCGGCGTTGTCGGAATCGGCCATGGGTGCAGCCCTTCGAATCGCTTGAAATGACGGGTTCTTTTGTAGCGCAAACGCGCGTTTATTTCGTGGCCACCAGCACCGCCGCGCCGGCCATCGCGGTGCCGCACGCGCGGTTGATGAGCCGGGCGCCACGCGCGCCGACGGCGAAGCCCCGCGCCCGGTGCGCGAGGGCGACATAGCTGCCGAAAACCCCCGCCAGCACCAGCGCGATGATCGCGCACAGTTCGGCAAAGCCGAGCAGCGTCAGACGGTTGAGATCCACGATGGTGGGCAGCAAAGCGAGGTAGAAGGCCATCGCCTTGGGGTTGCCGAGTGTCATGCCGAGGCCGGTGAGGAAAAGGCCGAACCGCGAATCCGCCTCGCGGATCGGCACGGCCTCCGCCGGGGTGCCGGTCGCCGTCCACAGTTTCCAGGCGAGATAGACGAGATAGGCGGCCGCCGCGAGACGCACGACGACGAAGAGCGAACCGAGCGTGGCGGCCAGCGCGGCAAGACCCAGAACCGCGGCGGCGAGCCAGACCATGTCGCCGAGCACGATGCCGGCGACCAGAGGCCCGGCGCCCTTACGCCCGCGCACCAGCGTGCGCGCCACCAGCGCGATCACGCTCGGCCCCGGTGAGGCGGCGGCGAGAGCGAGTGCGGCGGCGAAGACGGCAAGGTCGAAGAGGTTCATGATGCCCCTACGTGCGCGCACGCACGCGGGAGGTCAAGTCCCGTTCTCGGTGGGCAGACCGGCGGCGGGCGCGGGGGTTATCCGGCCGGGCGTGACGAGGAAGCGCTCGGCCCGCTCCCCCAGCGCGGCGAAGGCGGCCGGGTCGGCGCCCGTCATCCAGACCTGCCCGCCCAGCTTCTCCAGCGCCTCGAACAGCGCGGCGCGGCGGGCGGGGTCGAGATAGGCGACGACGTCGTCCAGCAGCATGACCGGCGCAAGCCCCGCCATCTCCCCGACAAGCCGGGCGTGGGCGAGGGCAAGGCCGATCAGCAGCGCCTTCTGCTCGCCGGTGGAGCCGAGCGCCGCCGGAATGCCCTTGGGGCCGTGGCCGACGGCGAGATCCGAGAGGTGGGGGCCTTCCAGCGTGCGGCCGGCGGCGCGATCGCGCGGGCGAGCCGCGGCGAGGGCGGCGCGGTACTGGTCTTCCACCAGCGTTGCCGGCCGGTCGGCGAGCGCGCGCTCGACCTCGCCCTCCAGCGCGACGCTCGCCCAGGGAAAGAGCGAGGCATCGTCGCGCCCGCGTTCGATGCCGGCCGCGAGACGGCGCACCGTTTCCATGCGGGCGGCGGCCACCGCGATGGCGAGCGCGGCGAGTTCCTGCTCGATGGCGTCGATATAGCGTGGGTCCGTGCCCGGCTCCTCCAGCAGGCGGTTGCGGGAGCGCAGGGCCCGCTCCAGCGCGTTCACGCGGGCGCCGTGCTCGGCATCCACGGCCAGCACGAGGCGATCGAGAAACCGCCGGCGTTCGGAGGGTGGTCCGGTGAACAGTCCGTCCATATCCGGGGTCAGCCACACCACCCGCAGGTGATCCGCGAAGGCGGCCGCGGAGCCGACCGGCTCGCCGTCGACACGGCAGCGGCGGGTGCGGGCCTCGTCGCCGCCGGCCTCGACGCCGGTGCCGAGCGACACCTCGCCATAGGCGCCCTCGACGCGGGCCGCGATCGCCCACCCGGAGGCGCGGGCGCCGTCCGGCCGCCGGGCAGCGAACTGGTCGAGCTGCGCCCGGCGCAGGCCGCGGCCGGGCGAGAGCAGGGAGATGGCCTCCAGCAGGTTGGTCTTGCCCGCGCCATTGGCGCCGAGCAGCACGACCGGCCCGTTCCCGGCGCGGATGTCCGCGGCAGGGTAGCTGCGGAAATCGGTCAGCTGCAGCCGGGTGATGCGGGCGCGCGGGCCCCCGGCCGCGCTCACACGCGCATCGGCATCAGCACATAGAGCGCGCCGCGCTTTTCGGGATCCTGCAGCAGGGTCGGGGAGCCCGGATCGGCGAGCTTGAGCTCGGCAGTGCCGCCTTCGATCTGCGAGGTGATGTCGAGCAGGTAGCGGCTGTTGAAGCCGATATCGATCGGCTCGGAACCGTATTCGACTTCAAGCTCTTCCGTCGCACTGCCCGAATCCGGGTTAGTGACGGAGAGCGTGAGCTTGCCATCGGCAATGGAAAGCTTGACCGCGCGTCCGCGCTCGCTGGCGACGGTGGAGACACGATCGACGGCGGAGGCGAACTCGCCCTTGTCCACCACCAGCGTCTTGTCATTGCCGAGCGGGATGACCCGGCCGTAATCCGGGAAGGTGCCGTCGATGAGCTTGGAGGTCAGCACCACGCGGTCGAGCGAAACGCGGATCTTGGCGGCGGAAAGCTCCACCGTGACTTCCGCGTCGCCATCCTCGGCGAGGCGCTGGATCTCGGCCACCGCCTTGCGCGGGACGATGACGCCCGGCATGCCGGCGGCGCTCGAGGGGGCGGCGGTCTGCGCCTGGGCGAGGCGATGCCCGTCCGTCGCGACGGCCCGCAGCACCGGGCCGTTCGCCTCGGTGACGTGGAAATAGATGCCGTTGAGATAGTAGCGGGTCTCTTCGGTCGAGATGGCGAACTGCGTCTTGTCGACGAGGCGCTTAAGTTCCCCGGCCGGAAGCGTGAACCGGTGGGACATCTCGCCGGCGGCGAGATCGGGGAACTCGTTCTCCGGCAGCGTCTGCAGAGCGAAGCGCGAGCGGCCGGCGCGCACGGTGAGCGTGCCGCGGTCGCCGGAGGTCTCAAGCTGGACCTGCGCCCCCTCCGGGAGCTTGCGCACGATGTCGTAGAGCGTGTGCGCGGGAACCGTGGTGGCGCCCTCCTGCCCGACCTCGGCGGAAATGGTCTCGACAATCTCGATGTCGAGATCGGTGGCCCGCAGGGCAAGGCCACGCGCGTCCGTGCGCATCAGCACGTTGGCGAGGATCGGGATGGTGTTGCGCCGCTCGACGACACGATGAACGTGGGCGAGGGACTTGAGCAGCTCGGCCCGCTCGACAGTGACCTTCATGGCCGCGACACCCGTGCATTACGAGAAACGGAAGACGCACGGGGCACGCGAACGAGGGCCTCGCCCCGCCTCATGCCCCGGGCGGACGGCGCGGGCGCGCCGCCGGGGGCGTCGACATTGCCGCTCCGGCCCCGCCAAGGCAAGCGCAGGGTGCTGCGATGCGGCGAAATAGTGGGGATAGAAGCGGGGACAGCGGGGATGCCACCGTCCCCGATGACGCGCGCGACTACTCGTCGTTGACGAGGCGCTTCAGTGTCTCGATCTCGTCCGCCACCGCACGGTCGCTGCCGACGAGGCCCTCGATCTTGCGCACGGCGTGCAGCACGGTGGTGTGATCGCGCCCGCCGAAGCGGCGGCCGATTTCCGGCAGCGAGCGCAGCGTCAGCATCTTCGCCAGATACATCGCGATCTGCCGCGGCTTCACGACGTTGGCGGTGCGGCGCTGCGAGAGGATGTCGGCGCGGGTGACGTTGTAATGCTTGGCGACGATGCGCAGGATGTCATCCACCCGGACCCGCTTGGGCTCGGAGGAGCGTACGAGGTCGCGCACGGCGGTCTCGGCCATCTCCAGCGTTATGGCGCGCGAGGTCAGCTGGTTATGCGCGAGCAGGCGGTTCAGGGCACCGTCCAGATCGCGACCGTTCTGGCCGCAATTGCGGGCGATGAAGCTCAGCACATCCGGCGGGACGCTGAATCCGGGATGCTGCTGGGCAAGGGTAGCGACGCGGGCGGCGAGGATTTCCGCGCGCAGCTCCTCATCGAGCGGGGCGATTTCCACTACCAGGCCGCCGGCAAGGCGCGAGCGCACGCGCTCTTCCAGCGCGTCAAGCTCCGCCGGCGGGCGATCGGCGGCGATCACCACCTGGCGGCCGGAATCCATCAGAGCGTTCAGCGTGTGGCAGAATTCCTGCTGCACGCTCTTGCCCTGCAGGAACTGCAGATCGTCGATGACCAGCGTGTCGATACCGCGCAGCTGTTCCTTGAAGGCGATGGCCGACTGCGTCTTCAGCGCGGCGACGAAGCCATACATGAAGCGCTCGGCCGTGAGATAAACCACGCGGCGGCCATGTTCCGGACCCGCGGCGGCGATCGCCTGCAACAGGTGCGTCTTGCCGAGGCCGACGGCGGCGTGGAGATAAAGCGGGTTGAAAACCGGGCCGGCGCCAGCCGGGGCCGAGGCCACCTTCAGCGCCGCCGCATGGGCGAGACGGTTGGAATCGCCAAGGCGATAGGACGCGAAGGTCAGGCGGGGGTCGAGCGGCGAGCCGCCGGCAACATCGCCGGAAGTGGTGGCCGGGGACACCAAGGCCGGGGAGCCCATGGTCGCGGCGGCGCGCGGCTCAGCCGCCGGGCGCACCATCGGGGTTGCCGTCGCGACGCGCACGGGCACGCCGGGCGCCCGCAGCATGGCGCTGCGCACGATGAGGTCGACACGGCCGACGCCCATCTCCTCCAGCCACAGCGTGGCGAGGCGCTCGATGTAGTGCTGCTGGATCCAGGTCTTCAGGAAGCGCGTGGGCACCGACAGGCGCACGGTGTCGCCGAAGATGCCGTCGAGTTCGAGGCGCGGAAACCAGCTGGAATAGACTTCCTCGCCGATCTCGGCGCGCAGGCGCCGGCGCACCTTTTCCCAGGCGTCGCGGGGGGCGGTATCCAAATCGACGGAAGGACCAGAGGCAGCTACCGGACCGGGAAAAGCGCCGCCGTCCGAAGGCTGAAGTCTGTTGGATTTGAACATCGTCGCTCCGCTGGTTTTTTGCGGTTGTTGGGAAGGGCAAAGTCAAAGACCGCGCGCGGCCGAAGCACCGTGCAGAGCACGGCAAGGCCGAATGCGTTCAAGGTCGATGCCGATGGAAAACGTTGCTGGTGACGCCGTGGCGATGCCCGCCGCGGCGGCGACATCTCGCGTGAAAGGCGAGGTCAGCAGGCCGGGCGGCAAATGCCGGTCAGGACGGAGGCCGCGCCTCCAGCGAACGGGAGCCGGCGGCGCAGTCGAACGGCTCGAACAACCCGGCAATTCCCGCCGGCCGGCCGCCCCGCAGCCCTGTTCCGAAAATCTCGTGCCCGTTCATTCGCGCAGTCATAGCAGCCCCTTCGCGGCAATCAACTTGCCGGCCCCGTCGCAGGTTCATTTTTGTAAATTACTGGCAACAAACGCGGATCAGCTCATTCCGCAAGACTTAAACACGACACATCTGCCCCTGTCGCAGAGCATGTCGTGTAGTAGATAGCCATCTGAGGCCATGCGCCGTCGAGGGATAGTAAAAAAGCCACGCAACTACCCCCTCATGCCGGAATGAGTTGAATGTAAACTCAACTTTTCGCTGAAGTGCCCGGCAGAACCGGATGACCACACCATACACAGGGGCCCCCTCCCGTGCAACGCCATTGGGGGCGCGGCTGATCATCCAAGCGGCGAATCGACTGCCCAAATTTAGACCATCAGTCGGCAAATCTCTGACTCGCTTGCAAGATTCCCGAGGGGGAAGTGACGGGTGTTTCCTCACCTATTTTTCGCCGGAGCGCCGGGGGGCGGTGGTTGGATGAGGTGATTCCATCAGATTGACGGAATGTGGGATATAAGCGATTGAATAATAAAAGTTATTTCTGCGCGGTCGGGGCTTTCGAGTCCGGTTGAAAATGGCGATTCGGCCCTGCGACGGATGACCTGAGGAGTCAAGCATCGGCTGGGTGGGCGACCAAGAATCTTCCCGATCGCGAGGCTCTGTGTGACGTATTTGCAACGGTGTTATGACGCCGTCTGGTATCACGCGTGCGGGTGGTCCAAGCCGGCCGGAAAGCGGATGCGAAGTCGGCTTTACGCGCCCCAAATGTAAAAAGCCCGGCGCAGGCGCCGGGCTTCAAAACTACTTGCGGTTGCTTGCCGCCGGATGCCGTCAGGCGCCGAGCTTGGCGACCCGGCTGGCGAGGCGCGACACCTTCCGCGACGCGGTGTTCTTGTGGAGCACGCCCTTCTGGGCCGCCCGCATGATCTCCGGCTCGGCCGCCTTGAAGGCGACGGTCGCCGCTTCACGATCGCCGGTCGCGAGCGCGTCCTCAAGCTTGCGCACAAAGGTGCGCATCCGCGAACGGCGGTTCTTGTTGACCTCGGTACGGCGCTCGATCTTGCGAGCCGCCTTTTTGGCGGAGGGCGTATTGGCCATCGGCCGTCCTCTTCATCATCGCAAGCGGACGAGAACCGTCGCTTGCCAGAATTTGGTTGCAAAAGACAAAGCGGAGCCAACCCGGAGGAGCCCCGCGCGAGTGGCGGGCTTATAGTCGCCGCCCGCCGCCGCGTCAATACGAAAGCACTGAGCGGGCCCGCGCGGCAACGCTTCCTTTACCCATTGGTGAAGGAGGGCGAGCGCTTTTCGACAAAGGCGGCCATGCCTTCCTTCTGGTCCGCCGTGGCGAACAGGGCCTGGAACAGCCGGCGCTCGAATCGGATGCCCTCGGCGAGGGTGGTCTCGAAGGCGCGGTTGACGCTTTCCTTGGTCATCATCGCCGCGGGCAGCGAGAGGCCGGCAATGGTGTCCGCAACCTTCATTGCCTCGGCCTTGAGGTCGGCCAGCGGCACGACGCGCGAGACGAGGCCGAAGCGGTCGGCTTCCTCGGCGTTAAGCTGGCGGCCGGTGAGGCACATCTCCATCGCCTTGGCCTTGCCGATGGCGCGGGTGAGGCGTTGCGAGCCGCCGGCGCCGGGCATGATGCCGAGCTGGATCTCTGGCTGGCCGAAGCGGGCATTGTCGGCGGCGAGGATGATGTCGCACATCATGGCGAGCTCGCAGCCGCCGCCCAGGGCATAGCCCGCGACGGCGGCAACCACCGGCTTGCGGCAGCGCGACAGGCGCTCCCAGGAGGTGATGAAGTCGTCACGGTAGGTGGCGGGGAAGCCGAGCGCCTGCATCTCCTTGATGTCGGCGCCGGCGGCAAAGGCGCGATCCGAGCCGGTGAGGACGATGGCGCCGATGTTGGCATCCGCCTCGAAGACGTCGAGCGCCTGCGACAGTTCCGCGATCAGGGCGGCGTTGAGCGCGTTGAGGGCCTTCGGCCGGTTCAGCGTGACGATGCCGACCCGGCCATTGGTCTCCACCAGGATGTTGTCATAGCCCATCGGTCGTTCCCTAGCGTTGGCAGGATGCACAATAGAAGGTGGAGCGCCCGCTCTGCACAAGCCGGGCGATGGTGCCCCGGCAGCCCGGCGTGGTGCAGGGCTCATGCTCGCGGTCATAGGCGCGGAAGGTGTGCTGGAAATAGCCGAGCGTACCGTCGACCTGCGCATGGTCGCGCAAGGTGGAGCCCCCGGCCGCGATCGCCTCCTCCAGCACGAGGCGGATCGTGTCGACAAGGCGACGCGCCGCGGCTGTCGGCTTGCCCGTTGCAGTGACCAGCGAGGCGGCGAGGCGTTCGGGGGCGATGCCGGCGCGGTGCAGCGCCTCGCAGACATAGATGTTGCCGAGCCCGGCCACGACCTTCTGGTCGAGCAGCGCCGCCTTGATCGGCGTGCGCCGGCCTGCGAGCGCGCGGGCGAGGTTCTCCGCGTCGAAGACGTTGCCCAGCGGCTCCGGGCCCAGGGACGCGAAGAGCGGGTGGGTATCGAGCGCCGCGCGCGTGGTCATCAGCATGGCGCCGAAGCGGCGGGGGTCGTTGTAGATGACCTGATGCCCGCCTTCGAGCCGGAACACCACATGATCATGCGCTTCCGCCTTCGAGCGCGGCATGTGGAAGTCGCCGGGAATGGTCGCCGGGGCGTACGCGTCCTCGATGCGAAAGGAGCCGGACATGCCGAGATGCATGATGAGCACCTCCCCCTGGCCACCGGGCGCCGGATCGAGATCGGCCAGAAGATACTTCGCCCGCCGTCCGAGGCTGACGATGCGCCGGCCGGTCAACCGCTCCGCGAAGCGTTCGGGCAGCGGCCAGCGCAAATCCGGCCGGCGGGCGATCGCCTCGCGGATCAGGCGCCCTTCCATCACCGGCGCAAGGCCGCGGCGGACGGTTTCGACCTCGGGAAGTTCGGGCATGGCGCTCCTGCAAGGCCGGCCTGCGACCCGGCCTCTGTGACGGTGTCACTCTATATAAGAGAGAGTTCCGCGAGGAACGAGCGCAGCTCCGGCGCGCTGCGGAAGCAATGGGCGGAGAGCCCCGCCGCGCGGGCGCCGGCCACATTGGCGGGCTTGTCGTCGATCATGACCGCGTCAGAGGGGGCCACGCCGTGGAGCGCGGCGACCTGCCGGTAGATGGCCGGGTCGGGCTTCTTGGTGCCGAACGCGGCCGCGACATGCATGGCGGGACCGAATACGGCCCGCAGCTGCGGCACCAGGGCGTCGAAATGCTCGCCCATGATGAAGCCGTTATTGGTGAGCAGCGCGAGCTTCGCCCGTCCGCCCGCAGCGCGCGCGAGGGCGACGGCTTCCTCGTCGAGCATCATGGCGAGGGCCCGCGTGCGGAACCACTCGTCCCGTCCGAAGGGGAATCCGAGAGCCTCGGCGCAGGCCGCCAGATAGGCATCGGCGGAAAGGCGCCCGGCATCCGAGGCATCCTCGATACCGCTGGTCCATATCCGCCGCTCGACTTCGGCGGCGGTCAGGCCTGCCAGCGCGCCGATGGCACCGCGCCGCGCGTCCACGACGTAACGCAGCAGCACGTCGTCCATGTCAAAGATGACGAGGCGGATGGGGGAGGGGGGCGATTTTTCCGCGACCATGGGGCGGTCAGGGAAGCGCGTCGAAGCCCTCGCCGAAACCCTTCAGGCTGAGGGGGATGCCGATGCCTTCCTCAGGGGTCTGGAAGACGATGAAGGTGGCGTTCTGGCCGTTGCGCAGCTGGTTGATGAGCTTGTCGTCCATCACCACCTCGGCGACGCAACCATTGGGCACGCAGCGCACGAAGCCGGCGCGGCCGACATCCGTGTCGTCGATCTTCAGGCCGAGGCCGGAGGGAAGCAGCACGCCGAGCGGGGCAAGCACGCGCAGAAGGCGGCTCTGCTGGTCCGCCGTTTTCAGCACGATGACGGTGAGGCCGACATTCGGACGGTCATCGGCCTGCACGCTCTGGAGCAGCACGCATTGCTCGGACTGGGCGCC
>JAEZMI010000397.1 GCA_023414975.1 Pseudomonadota bacterium
CATGGGTGGCGGGGTCCAGCGGGTCGCCCACCACCATCTTCTCGACGCGCGCCACGAGCCTGTCGAGGAAGCCCGGACGCACGCTCTCCTCGACGAAGACGCGCGTGCCATTGGAGCAGACCTCGCCGGCCGAGTAGAAATTCGCCAGCAGCGCGGCCGAGACGGCATCGTCGAGATCGGCATCGGCGAAGACGATGAGCGGCGATTTCCCGCCGAGTTCCAGCGTCACATATTTCAGCGTGCCGGCGGCATCCACCATCACCTTCTTGCCGGTGCCGACCTCGCCGGTGAGCGAGACCTTGGCGATGGCGGGGTGGCGGGTGAGCAGGCGGCCGGTATCGGCAAAGCCCTGCACCACCGAGAACACGCCCTCCGGGAGGCCGGCCTCGGCGTAGATTTCCGCGAGTTTCAGCGCGGTGAGCGGGGTGAGTTCCGCCGGCTTGAAGATCATCGCATTGCCGCAGGCGAGCGCCGGGGCGGACTTCCAGCAGGCGATCTGGATCGGATAGTTCCACGCGCCGATGCCGGCGCAGATGCCGAGCGGCTCGCGGCGCGTATAGCCGAAGGCGGTGGGGCCGAGATCGACATGCTCGCCCGAGAGCCCGGCGGCGAGGCCGGCGTAATAGTCGAGGCAGTCGGCGCCCGAGAGCACGTCGACGGCGAGCGTCTCCTGGATCGGCTTGCCGGTGTCGAGCGTCTCCAGATGGGCGAGTTCGTCATTGCGCGCGCGCAGAAGATCGGCCGCGCGCTTGAGGATGCGCCCGCGCTCGGCCCCGGTCATGGCGGCCCAGCGCTTCTGGCCGGCGCGGGCAGCCTCAACCGCCGCCTCGATCTCTGCCGCGCCGGCGATCTCGACCTGCGCCAGCACGGCGCCGGTGGCGGGGTTGCGGGTCTCGAAGGTCGCCCCGCCCGTCGGGTGGTAGCGGCCGGCGATATGGCTGGCATGGCGGGGAATGGGGGCGTTCATGGGCATCGTTCCGGTGACGGGGACAGCCGGCGCGGCAGCGGCGATCTGGGCATCGACGAAGGCGCTCGCGACCTGACGGGCGCTGACCGAATCGGTCTCGCCGGCGGCGGAGAGGGAGGAGCGCAGCCACAGTCCGTCGATGACGGCGGCGATGGTGATGGCGAGGCGGTGCACCTCCTGCGGGGCGACGAGCGCGCGCAGATCGTGCCGCAGATTGGCGAGCATGCGCGCCTGGTAGACCCGCTGCACCCGGCGCAGCCGCTCGGAATGCAGAACCTGCCCCCAGAAGGCGAGCCAGACGCTGGAGGTGCGCTGGTCGAACTCCTCCGGCGCCAGATTGGCGTCGATCAGCGCCTGAACGCGCGCCCGCGCCGAGCGGGCCTCGCGCAGCCGCAGCGCCGTCGCGCGGGTGAGCCGCAGCGAGAGATGGCGCAGCGTCGCTTCCAGGAGACCGTCCTTGTCGCCGAAATAATGCGCGACGAGGCCTGGCGACACGCCGGCGCGGCGGGCGATCTGCGCCAAGGTCGAGGCGTTGAAGCCGATCTCGGCCAGCGAATCGATGGTGGCCTCGATGAGCTGGCGGCGGCGCACATCCTCCGGCTCGCGGCGGCGGTCGGCGCCGGTGTCGGCAAGGGCCATGCCGGAAAGGGCGACCCCAGAAAGGGCGGGGGAATCGGCGATGGCCGGATCGGCGACGGCAGGATCGGCGGCGGGCACGCGGGAACGGGCATTTGCTTTCGCCACGGGCACCTCCCTGCCGGATGAACTGTTGCCGGATGAGTTATTGAATAGTTGTACAATACATGTCTCCCGCCGGCTGGCAAATACCCTTGCCGGAGCGGAGGGCGGCGCGCGGAGCCGGCGTCGCAAGGCTTCAAAAGCCATGACGATTCCTGTCAAAATGCCGAAAAACAGGCAGTTTTCGTGCGCTCAGGGGTAAAAAATGCGCGTGACAAAGCCCGAACTCGGGTATTGAATAGTCATTCAAAAGAGCCTTCCAGAGGCCGCGTGCCGGTACCCGGCGACGTTCCAATCGCCGGCTCCGTGTGGGTCGATCGCAGGACGGCACCGCCCGCGAAGGGCGGCGGCCTCCCGGCGCGGTGCGCCGCGACCCCGACTTGTTGAATCAGGCCATGCGGGTCTTGGCGTCCCGCCGCCCCGGTTCCATGATCCAGGCAGGCATAACGCGGGCGCAGTAATGACGCCGGCGAAAACGGGAACAGTAACGATGCGCAGCTTCCACCTTTTTGCCGCCGCCGCCCTCGGCCTCGCGCTCAGCGCGGCACCGGGCTTCCACGCGGCCGAGGCCGCCGAACCCGCGGCCTGCAAGACCGTGCGGTTCGCCGATGTCGGCTGGACCGACATCACCGCCACCACCGCGCTCGCCTCCGACATTCTGGAAGCGCTCGGCTACACGCCGAAGACGCAGGTGCTGTCGGTGCCGGTGACCTACAAATCCATGCAGACCAAGGACATCGACGTCTTCCTCGGCAACTGGATGCCCACCATGGAAGCGGACCTGAAGCCCTATCGCGAGGACAAGACGGTCGAGGTCATCGGCGTCAATCTCGAAGGCGCCAAATACACCCTCGCCGTGCCCACCTATCTCTATGACGAGGGGCTGAAGTCCTTCGCCGACATCGCCAAGTTCAAGGACAAGCTCGGTGGCAAGATCTACGGCATCGAGCCGGGCAATGACGGCAACCGGCTGATCCTCGACATGATCAAGGACGACAAGTTCGGCCTGAAGGGCTTCGATCTCGTCGAATCCAGCGAGCAGGGCATGCTCGCCCAGGTCGAGCGCGCGACCAAGCGCAAGGAAGCGGTGGTCTTCCTCGGCTGGGAGCCCCACCCGATGAACGCCAAGTACAAGATGAGCTACCTGTCGGGCGGCGATGACGTGTTCGGCCCGAACTATGGCGGCGCGACCATCTACACCAACACCCGCGCCGGCTATGTCGCCGAGTGCCCGAATGTCGGCACCTTCATCAAGAACCTGAAGTTCTCGCTGGAAACCGAGAACGTCGTGATGGGCTACATCCTGCTCGACGGCATGGAGCCGGCCAAGGCGGCGGAGAAGTACCTCAAGGCGAACCCCGGCGTGTGGGAGCCCTGGCTCGCCGGCGTCACCACCATCGACGGCCAGCCCGCCGTGCCCGCGGTGAAGAAGAGCCTCGGCCTATGAGGCTGCGGCCGCCGGCTCCCGCCGGCGGCACTGTGCAGCGCTGACGATCCAAGAGCGGGGCCATCCGGCCTGCGAGGGCCCCGCCCTTTTCGTCGCGCGATCCGTCATCCCGGCCGCAGGCAAAGCCGGAGAACCGGGATCGCTCACCCGCTATTTCGCGATCCCGGTTCGGCCTTTGGCCGCCCAGGATGACGAAAAGGTCGTGACGCGAGCGGTCGCTTTGCGACCTGCCAGAACGCCGAGCCATCTCCATCCCCTGCCGGGAGCGTGCGCATGTATGACTGGCTGACCGAGCACAAGATTCCGCTGGGCCTCTGGCTGCGGGATTTCGTGGACTTCCTGACCACGCACGGGCAGGGCTTCTTCGACTTCATCTCGCTGGTGCTGGGGGCGCTGATCGGCGGCTTCACCGCCGCGCTGCTGTTCGTTCCCCCGCTGCTGCTGATCGCGCTGTTCGGCCTCGCCGCCTGGCTGGTTCACCGCTCGGTCGGCCTCGTGGTGTTCATCGTCGGGGCGCTGCTGCTGGTCACCAATCTCGGCTACTGGACGGCGACGATGGAGACACTCTCCCTCGTCATCTGCGCCACCTTCGTCTGCGTCGTGGTGGGCGTGCCGATCGGCATCGCCGCCGCGCACCGGCCCTGGCTCTACACGGCGATCCGCCCGGTGCTGGACCTGATGCAGACCATTCCGACCTTCGTCTATCTGATCCCGACGCTGGTGCTGTTCGGCCTCGGCGCGGTGCCGGGCCTGATCTCCACGGTGATCTTCTCCATCCCCGCGCCGATCCGCCTGACGCATCTGGGCATCTCCTCCGTGCCGCCGGCGCTCTACGAGGCAGGGAAGGCCTTCGGCGCCACCAGGACGCAGCTCCTGTTCAAGGTGGAACTGCCGCATGCCCTGCCAACCATCATGGCCGGCATCACCCAGTGCATCATGCTCAGCCTCTCCATGGTGGTCATCGCCGCGCTGGTGGGGGCGGACGGGCTCGGCAAGCCGGTGGTGCGGGCGCTGAATTCGGTGAACATCGCCATGGGCTTCGAGGCCGGCCTCGCCATCGTCGTGCTGGCCATCGTGCTGGACCGCGTGTGCAAGCGGCCCGAACGCCGCTCCCGGAAAGGGTGAACCATGCCCGCCGTCGAATTCCGCAACATCGACATCGTCTTCGGCGCCGAGCAGAAGCGCGCCCTCGCTCTCATCGACGAAGGGCGCTCGCGCGAGGAAATCCTCGGCCTCACCGGCGCCGTGCTGGGGGCGGCGGGGGTCAGCCTCAGCATCGAGCGCGGCGAGATCTGCGTGCTGATGGGCCTGTCGGGCTCCGGCAAATCCACCATCCTGCGCGCCATCAACCGGCTGAACGAGGTCGCGCGCGGCGCGGTGCTGGTCGAGCACAAGGGGGGGATGGTCGATGTCGCCCGCTGCGACGAGGAGACGCTGCGCGACATCCGCATGAACACCGTCTCCATGGTGTTCCAGCAGTTCGGCCTGCTGCCCTGGCGCACGGTGCGCGACAATGTCGGCTTCGGGCTGGAGCTGCGCGGCACACCCGCCACCGAGCGCCGGCGCATCGTGGACGAGAAGCTCGCCATGGTCGGCCTCACCAACTGGGCGGAGAAGTACACGAACGAGCTCTCCGGCGGCATGCAGCAGCGCGTCGGCCTCGCCCGCGCCTTCGCCACCGACGCCGACATCCTTCTGATGGACGAGCCCTTCTCCGCGCTCGACCCGCTGATCCGCGACAAGCTGCAGGACGAATTGCTGGACCTGCAGCGGCGCATCCAGAAGACCATCGTCTTCGTCAGCCACGATCTCGACGAGGCGCTGAAGCTCGGCAACAAGATCGCCATCATGGAAGGCGGGCGCATCGTGCAGGCCGGCACGGCCGAGGACATCCTGCTGCGCCCGGCCAACGCCTATGTCGCCGAGTTCGTGAAGCACATGAACCCGCTCAACGTGCTGCGCGGCACGGCGGTGATGCGCCCGGCGGCGAGCCTGCCGCGCGAGGGCGACCATGTGGTGCTCGACAAGGGTGGGCGCGTGAAGGTGAAGGTGGACGCCGAGGGCCGCCCGCTGTCACTCGATGTCGACGGACGCTCGGGCCTGCTCGCCCGGGCGGACGGCGAGGCCGGCATCATCGACGACCAGCTCGCCCATGATGCCGACTGCATCCTCGCCCCGGTCGACCTCAAGCTGAAGGCGGCGATCGAGCTGAAGCGGCACACCGACCTGCCGATCCTGCTGGTCGACAATCTCGGCCGGCTCGCCGGCCTGTGCGACGACGACGAAATCTATCGCGGCCTGCTGCGCCGGCTGGACGGCTGAGCGTCCGCGCCGGGCGTGTGGCGGCGCCTGATCACATGTAAGGCGCCGCCGCCCCCATCATCCTGGGGCCGTCATCCTGGGGCCGTCATCCTGGGGCCGTCTCACGCCGCGACGGAGCCGACGGCTTCCACCACGTCGTTCACCACGGCTTCCACCAGCTCGCGGTCGTCGCCCTCGCCCATGACGCGGATCACCGGCTCGGTGCCGGACGGGCGGATGAGCAGGCGGCCATGGCTGTTGAGCCTTTGCTCGGCGGCGGCGATGGCGCGGATGACGCTGTCCTGCTCCAGCGGACGCCCGTTCTTGTAGCGGACGTTGCGCAGGATCTGCGGCAACGGATCGAACCGGTGGCAGACCTCGGAAACCGGGCGCTGCCGGCGCACCACCATGGCCAGCACCTGAAGCGCCGCGACGAGGCCGTCCCCCGTGGTGGAATAATCCGACAGGATGATGTGGCCGGACTGCTCGCCGCCGACATTGAAGCCGTTGGCGCGCATATGCTCCAGCACATAGCGGTCGCCCACCGGGGTGCGGGCGAGCGACAGGCCGAGGCTCTGCAGGTGCCGCTCAAGGCCGAGATTGGACATGACGGTCGCCACGATGCCGTCGCGCGACAGCCGGCCATCCTCCTTGAAGCTCTCGGCGACCACCGCCATGAGCTGGTCGCCATCCACCAGATGGCCCTTCTCGTCGACGATCAGCACGCGGTCGGCATCGCCATCGAGCGCGATGCCGATATCGGCACGCACTTCCCGCACCTTGGCGGCCAGCGCCTCGGGCGCGGTGGAGCCGACCTCGCGGTTGATGTTGAAGCCGTCCGGCTTGTCGCCGATGGCGATCACCTCGCAGCCGAGCTCCCACAGCGCCTCCGGCGCCACGCGATAGGCGGCGCCATGGGCGCAGTCGACGACGACACGGATGCCCTCGAAGGACTGGTTGCGCGGCAGGGTGCGCTTGGCGAACTCGATGTAGCGGGCATGCACGCCCTCCAGCCGCTTGGCCCGGCCCATGGCGGCCGGCTGGGCGAGCTTGGCCGACATGTCGCCGGCGATGAGCTGCTCGATCTGGCTTTCGATGGCGTCGGAGAGCTTGTAGCCATCCGGCCCGAAGAGCTTGATGCCGTTATCGTCGAACGGGTTGTGCGAGGCGGAGATCATGACGCCGAGATCGGCGCGCATGGAGTGGGTGAGCATGGCCACCGCCGGGGTCGGCATCGGGCCGAGCAGCAGCACGTCCATGCCGACCGAGGTGAAGCCGGCGACCAGCGCGTTCTCGATCATGTAGCCGGACAGGCGCGTGTCCTTGCCGATGACGACGCGGTGGCGGTGGTCGCCGCGGTGGAAGACGAGCCCGGCGGCCATGCCCACGCGCAGGGCGAGTTCCGGAGTGATGATGCCATTGGCCCGGCCGCGAATGCCATCCGTGCCGAAGAGTTTACGCGTCATGTTCTGCCTCATGCGGCCGCCGCCACGCCGGGCGCCTGCGGCCGGAAATCCTGCGGCCGGGCGAGCCGCGGTTATGTTCAAGGCCCAGCCATGTTCAACCTTGCTCTAGCACCGAGCCTAGCGGAACAGGATTCACAAAGTGTAAGCGTTCATTGCGCGCAACTCAGCCGCGCGCGCCTCAACCATGCTCGACGGCGGCGGCGGCCTGCGCGACCTCCCGCTCGGCCGCCTGCCCGCTGCGCACACCGTTGAAGAAGGCGTTGAGCAGCACCGCGACCATGGCGGCGAGCAGAATGCCCGATTCCAGCAGCGGGTGCAGGGCATGCGGCAGGTTCCTGAAGAAATTGGGCGCCACCAGCGGGATCATGCCGAAGCCAATCGACACGGCGACGATGTAGAGATTGAAGCGGTTGGTGCGGAAATCCACCTGGGTGAGATTGCGGGCCCCGGTCGCCGCCACCATGCCGAACATCACCAGCCCCGCGCCGCCGAGCACGACCACCGGCACCGCCTCGACGATGGCCGCCATCTTCGGCATGAGCCCCAGCGCCAGCATGATGAGCCCGCCGGTGGCGGTGACATAGCGCGAGCGCACGCCGGTGACGCCGACCAGCCCGACATTCTGCGAGAAGGAGGTGTACGGAAAGGTGTTGAACACGCCGCCGATCAACGTGCCCGCGCCATCGGCCCGCAGCCCGGCGGTGAGCGCGGCGCGGTCCACGGGGCGCCCGGTCATCTCGGCCAGCGCGAGGAACATGCCGAGCGACTCGATCATCACCACGATCATCACCAGGCACATGGTGAGCACCGGTACGAGATGAAAACGCGGCGCCCCGAAATGGAAGGGCAGCACGAGGCCGAACCAGGGCGCCTCCACCACCTTGTCGAAGTGCATGACGCCCAGAACCGCCGCGAGCACGCAGCCGGCGACGATGCCGAGCAGCACCGCGACATTGGCGACGAAGCCCCGGCCCCATTTGGTCAGCGCCAGGATCGCCAGCAGCACGAAGAGGGCGAGGCCCAGCCCTTCCAGTTGCGCGTAATTCGGATTGGGGAAGGCGCCGGCCACGCCATCCACCACCTTTGTCTGGGTGGGAAGGCCGCCGCCGGCCCAGTTGATGCCGACCCGCATCAGCGAAATGCCGATGACGAGGATGATGGTGCCGGTGACCACCGGGGGGAACAGCGGCAGCAGGCGCGAGATGAACGGCGCCACCACCATGCCGAAGGCGCCGGCGGCGATGACCGCGCCGTAAATGCCGAGGAGCCCGATGTCGGGGGAAGCCGCCATGGACAGCATCGGGCCGACCGCGGCGAAGGTGACGCCCATCATCACCGGCAGGCGGATGCCGAGGCCGGGCGCCCCGAGGCTCTGGATCAGCGTGGCGATGCCGCAGGCGAACAGGTCGGCGCTGATGAGGAAGGCGACATCCTCCGGCGGCAGCTTGAGCGCGCGGCCGATGATGAGCGGCACGGCGACCGCGCCGGCATACATCACCAGCACATGCTGCAGGCCGAGCGTGGCGAGGCGCGGCCAGGCGAGCCTCTCGTCAACCGGGTGGGTCGCCTGCGTCATGTCCTGACCTCCGCTGTGATC
>JAEZMI010000025.1 GCA_023414975.1 Pseudomonadota bacterium
CGCCCAGCCCGCGCGTGTAGAGCAGGCCGAGCGCCCTTTGCGCAGCGGCAGCCCCGGCCTCCGCCGCCTTGCGGAACCAGTTCGCGGCTTCCGCATGGTCCTGTTCGACGCCCAGCCCCGCAGCGTACTGCGTGCCGATGTAGTACCAGGCCATGACGTTCTTCTGCTCCGCCGCCTTGCGGAACCACTTGTGCGCCTCGACGGGATCGGGTTTTCCCCTGTAGCCGCCGCCCGACAGGGTTCCAAGCCCGAGTTGGGCCGCCGCATTGCCCTTTTCGGCAGCGATGCGGTACCAGCGCTCCGCCTCCGCATAATCGGGCGCGATGCCGAAACCGGAGGCGTACATGTAACCGAGCATGGCCTGGGCGCCGGTGACGCCGCCTTCGGCGGCGGCCCGCGCCCAGCGCAGCGCTTCCTTGTAGTCCTGATCGATCTTCAGGCCGTTGGGGAACAGGGCGGAGAGCGCCTCGTCGGTCGGCACGATCCCCTTGGGCTGGCCGCAACCATAATAATAGATCTCGGCCAGCCGGGCCTGGGCCTCGCCATGCCCTTGGTCGCCCGCCCGCCGGTACCAGCCGACCGCGTCCACGGCGTTGCGCACCACGCCGTTCCCCAGATCGTACAGGCGGCCGAGGCGGTACTGCGCGGCGGCATGGCCGGCCTTGGCCGCCGGTAGCCATGCCTCGAGTGCCGCCTTGTAGTCCTCCCGGTCGTGCGCCTTGAGCCCGCGGTCGTAATCGTCTTCCGGCGACGTGGAGCCGAACAGCCGTCCCGCGGCTTTGATAAGGTTGCGCATCGACCTCACACCCTTTCCCTGATCCCGGCGCGGGGAGCGCCGTCTCCGTTACGGCTCACGCATGCCTTCCGCGCGGCTCCTCAGTGCCCCCTCGATGAGATAAGCGATGATGGTCCGGTTGCCGACCACAATGTCCGCCACCAGGGGCATGCCGGGCACCAGCCGGAAATCGGAGGGCACGTCGCGCAGGTCCACGTCGGTCAGCTCGATCTTCGCGCGGAAGAACGGGCGCTGGGCCTGGCTCTGATCCTCACGACGGGTGAAGGAGTCCTCGCTGATCGTCCGGACCACGCCCTTGGCCATCCCGTGCTCGATGAAACGGTAAGCATCCAGCTTGACCTGCACCGGATCGCCCGGCTTGACGAAGCCCTGGTCAATGCCGGCGATTTCCGCCTCCACTTCAAGCTTCGCGTTCAGTGGCATCAGAGTGTAGATCGGCTGAGCCGATTCCACCACGGACCCGACGGAGTACTTTCCGACCTCCAAAACGACGGCATCCTCAATAGCGCGCAGTTCCACCAGATCACGCCGCTTCTGGGCCTTGGACAGTTCCTCGCGAACGCGCTCCAGATCGACTTGGCGGGCCGACAAGTCGGTCAGCACGGTGCTGCGCCACTGCTGGATATAGACCTCACGCTCGGCGCGCAGGGCTTCCAGGTCGTGCATGGAGGTGCGGATGGCGTTCTCGCTGAGCCCAAGGTTCCGTTCCGTCTCCACGCGGGTATCGCTGGCGACCAGGGAGTTGAGGCGGCTGCCGGTCTGGTTCTTTTCCAGCGTCCGGCGCATCTCTTCGATCTCCCCCACGATCTTCAGGCGGGAGCGGTAATGGTCGGCATCGGCCCGGCTGCTCTTGATCGTGGACTGCAGGGTCGCCATGCGCTGGTCGAAGTTGGCGAGCTTGGCCGCATATTCGGCCTGACGGTACTGCCAGATCGATTCCTGAAGGATCATGTCCTGATCCTTGCCGACGGCCTTGAAGGGCACGCCTTCGGCCTCGGCGGCCAGCCGGGCGATCTCCGCCGCGAATTTGGAGGCCTGGCGTTCGAGCTGGGCGACATCGGCGGCCGAGAAGGTCGGATCGAGCGTGGCCAGGATGTCTCCGCGCCGCACGGTCTGCCCTGCACGGGCATTCAGGCTGCGGATGATCGAGATCTCCAGCGGCTGCACGACGATGGTCGGCGACTGGGACACGATGCGCCCCGTCGCGCTGACCACGCGGTCAAGCTTCATGACCGACGCCAGCACGATGAACAGGATCACCATGGCGACAAGCACCCATACGACAATCCGTGCCTTGAACGGCTCCGGAGCGCCGGTGATTTCCGCGGTTTCGCTTTGGAAATCGTTTATGGCCTGCTCGGCGGCCATATCAGGCGGTTGCGGCCGGCGTAAGAGGAGCGCGGTCATGAGTGCTTCCCGGAGAAAGGTGGCGGTTCTGCTGGAACCAGAGGTGCCGGTAGACGTCGCAGCGCTGAAGCAGTTCGTCGTGCTTGCCCATGTCGTAGAGCTTGCCGCGCTCCAGCACCATGATCTGGTCGCAGTTGACCAGAGAGGCGAGGCGGTGGGAAATGACGATCATCGTCCGCCCCTGGGCGATGCGCGTCAGGTTGTTGTTGATGATCGCCTCGCTGTCGGGGTCGAGCGCGCTGGTCGCCTCATCCATGATCAGGACGGTTGGGTCGACGAGAAGCGCACGGGCGATGGCGATGCGCTGACGCTGTCCGCCCGACAGGTTGGCCGACCCTTCCTCGATCATCGTCTCATAGCCGCGCGGCAGGCGCTCGATGAACTCTTCCGCGCCGGCGAGCCGGGCGGCCCGCATCACCTCTTCCAGGCTGGCGCTGCGGTTGGCGGCCATGATGTTTTCGCGGATCGTGCCGTTGAACAGGAAATTGTCCTGCAGCACGACACCCAGGTTGGAGCGCAGATGATTGAGGTCGATCTCGCGCAGGTCCACGCCATCGATCTTGATGAGACCTTCGTAATTCTGGTGCAGCCCCTGGAGCAGGCGCGTAACCGTCGTCTTGCCGGAACCGGAGCGTCCCATAACGCCGATGACCTGACCGGCCTTGATGGCGAACCCGACGCCGTCGAGTGCCGGGTTCTGTGCGCCGGGGTAGCGGAAGCGCACCTCGGAGAAGGTGATTTCGCCTTTGATCTCCGGCCGCACGCCCTGGCGGCCCGCCCCCTGCTCGGGTTCCTGGTTGACCACCGAGGCAACCTGACCGATGGCGCCGCGCACCTCCTGGAACTGCTGCATCAGGCTGGCGATTTGCACGAAGGGCTGGGTAGCGCGGCTGGCGATCATGCTGAAGGCAACCAGGGAGCCGCCGTAGACGACGGCGCCCTCGCCGATCGCAAGATAGGCGCCGAGGCCCAGCGAACCGGCGTAGATTGCCTTCTCCAGCGGCTGCAGGATGGTCTGCGGCTGGTTGGAGAGAAGCTGCATGTTGGTGTTGGCGCGCACCGCCTCGGCAACCCGCACGTCCCAGTCCATCCGCTTGCGTCCTTCCAGGGCCAGCGACTTGACCGTGCGCATGCCGTGCAGCACCTCGATCATGAAGGAGCCCTTGCGCTGCTCCGCCTCGACGACCTTGCCGTAGGCACGGGCAAGCGGGCCGATGTAGACAACAACGACCAACCCCATGATGCAGGCGATGGCCAGAACGTAGAAGGCCAGGGGGGCGCTGAGGATGAACATCGCCGGGATCAGCACGACCAGGGTCATGGAGTCCAGAAGCGTCCCGAACAGCTGTCCGGTCAGGAAGTTGCGGACGCGCCAGATCTCGTTGAGCTTGTAGTTGATAACGCCGGTCGGGGTCCGTTCGAAGAAATCGATCGGCAGGTTGATCATCCGCTCGAAGATGTAGGTGCTGATGCGGGCGTCCACTCTGGCCGTGCCGATCGCCACCAGATAGCGGCGCAGATAGCCGAAAAGGGTATCGAACAGCAACAGGAAGCCGATGGCCGTCAGCAGCACATACAACGTGGACAGCCGCTGGTGCACCAGCACGCGGTCCAGGATCACCATGAAGAGCAGCGGCGGCAGCAGCGCGAACAGGCTGAGGGTCAGGGCCGAAATGCCAACATCGCGAAAAATTTTCTTTTCACGCAGAATTTGGCCAAACAGCCAAGTGAAGCCGAACGGCCGCTCCTCGTCGTTCACGCGGTAGCGGCGTTTGGCGAAGATCGCCTCGCCGTCCCAGACCGACGCGAGCCGCAACTCGTCCACGGCGACGCAGGCTTGGTCGGGGCTGAGCGGGTCCTGAAGCATCGCGGCCGGTGCGCCGCCGTCCTTGCGGAAGGCGACCATCACCATGGTGCTGCCATCGCGCAGCCGGAGCAGCAGCGGCAGCGCCTTGCCGAGGCGCGACAGATGCTTCCAGCCGAGCTTGGCCGAACGGACGGTCAGCCCGTTGTCCTCGGCGATCTTCAGCAGGGTCGCCGTGGATGGTTCCCCAGCCTCGATGCCGTAATCACGCCGCATCTGCTCGACCGACAAATGCAGCCCGTGGTGCCGGGCTACCACGGCGAGCGCATGGAGGCTGGTGGTTCGCATGGCCTCCGGGGAGGCTTGGTGTGGATCGGCGGCGGTCTTGCTCTGCATCTGGCCCCTGTGCCCCAGTCGCTCTTCCGGTGGCCTCACCGGCGGCGCGACTGTACTGTACCACCTTCATCCGATACAAGCTTTGCACTCGGAGCGCTCAATTTGAGCGAGCCCAACAGGAGGAGGTGGATGAAGGTCTCGGTTATTACGATTTGCCGGAATGTTCGTGACGGCATAGGCCGCACACTGGAAAGCGTTGCACAGCAGTCTTACCAGAACATTGAGCATATCATCATCGACGGAGCCTCGA
>JAEZMI010000036.1 GCA_023414975.1 Pseudomonadota bacterium
GACGGAAGTGGCCGGCGCCATCCGCGCCGCGCGGGCCGAGGTGAAGGCGCGGGCCGGCTGGGTGATGGATGTGTGGCTCGCCCGGTCGGGCTGACGGGGTGGGGGCGGCGTGCGTGCTTCGAGGCCGGCCTCCGGCCGGCACCTCAGCATGACGGGATGTGGGACTTGGGGAGGCCGAGGCCAAGGGTCGGCCCCCGGCCGGCACCTCAGCATGACAGGATGTGGGGCTTGGGGAGGCCGATGAAGGGCTGACTGGGGGCCAGCCAACGGTCGCCCAAGGGTCGCCCAACGGCCGGCGCGGCGGGAGTGAGACGCGACGCCCGTCATCCTGAGGCGCCCGGCAGCGCCGGGCCTCGAAGGACGCAGACCGACTGGGTGATGGATGTGTGGCTCGCCCGGTCGGGCTGACGGGGTGGGGGCGGCGTGCGTGCTTCGAGGCCGGCCGCTGGCCGGCACCTCAGCATGACGGGATGTGGGACTTGGGGAGGCCGATGAAGGGCTGACTGGGGGCCGACTGCGGCCAGCCAAAGGGTCGCCCAAGGGCCGGCCAACGCCGTCGCGCAAGGGCTGTCGCGGTGCGAGCGAAACGCGACGCCCGTAATCCTGAGGCGCCCGGCAGCGCCGGGCCTCGAAGGACGCAGACGGCTCCCGTGTCTTTGAAGGCCCCCATCTTCGCGCGCCCATCTTCGCGCCGGGCCTGTTCGGGCGCAGAATGGCGCGTGTGCTGCCGGCGCGCGCGATGATGGGCGCCGCCGGTGCCGCGCGCTGTTCAAGGGAGACGTGCCATGGCCCTTCCCGTCGATCCCGCATCCCCGGACGCAGCCCCGCGCGTGAGCCGGCTGCCCGCTCCACCCGCTCCACCCGCGCCGCGCGCGCACCCGCCGGAGCCGGAGACCTTCACCCACCCTGAAGAGATGCGCGCCAGCGCCGAGATGCGCCTCGGCCCGCTCGCCCTCACCAGCACCGCCCGCGCCACCCCCGCCGGGCTGGTCGCCGTCGGGGTGATGACCGGGCTCATCCTGCTGGGCGTGGCGGCGGTGGTGCGGGCGAGGGGGCGGTGAGGAGGCAAGACGCCGCTCGGTACTGGCGCGTCCCGACCCCGTGCAACGTCATGGCCGGGCTTGGCCCGGCCATCCACGGCTTTCCGCCGGCACGCCCGACCAAGTCGTGGATCCCCGGGTCAAGCCCGGGGATGACGGCATGAGGGGTGGGGAACGTGGAAGAAGTTGTCGGCGCCGTTAGGATGTGAGCAGGGCATCAAAATAGTCGTTCTGCCCTCCGTCGACATAGTGGCCATGGAGACTCATGCCGGCCTGTTCGAGCGCGCTTCGATATGCCCCCTCGCCAAGGGAAAGCGACGGCTGTCCTGTAAGGATGTCATCCCAGGCGCACGGCAGACGCGGCGCGCTGAAAAGAAAGCGCCCACCCGGCTGCAAAGCGCGCGCTATGCGGCCTATGACGCCGCGCTGATGATGGGCCGGCAGCAGAAACAGCAGGCCGATTGCGACAACTCCATCAAAGCGTCGCCGGAAAAAGGGGCTGGTCTCAGCCGCCTCGCAGGCGATCTCGGCGGAGGGAAACTGGCGGCGGAACTCGGCCGCTAATGTTGGCGATGCGTCGATTCCGGAGACTTTGAAGCCTTCCTCAAGGAGCACGGCGGAAACAGGCGTCCCCGAGCCGCATCCGACATCGAGCACGGCACCGCCCGGCGGCAATTGCCTTGCCCATTGCCGCACAATGTCGGCGCCGAGGCCTGATCGCAGCTCGATGAACCGTCGCGCGACGGCTTCCCAGCCGCGGGAGGGGTCCGTTTCCATCGTCGCAGATTAACATGCTGGCGCGCGTTGCAAACGCGCCGTGCTCCGCCTCACTCCGCCGCGAAGGGGATGACCTTGCACGGCCCGCCGAACTGGGCGCGGTTGGCGCGGCAGAAGGTGCGGAAGTCGGCGGCGGGCATGGCGCGGGAGAACAGCCAGCCCTGCGCCATCTCGACGCCGCGCTCGCGCAGATAGTTCGCCTGCTCCGGCCGCTCTACCCCCTCGGCCACCACGGTCAGGTGCAGCTCCTGCGCCATGCCGAGGATGTGCTGGGTGACATGGCAGGTGGGGGCCTCCGTGCCGAGCGAATCCACGAAGCTCTTGTCGATCTTCAGCGCGTCCACCGGCAGGCGCTGGAGATATTTGAGGCCCGAATAGCCGGTGCCGAAATCGTCGATGGCCACGAGATGGCCGCGCCGGCGCGCCTCCACCAGCGTGGCGTGGGTGCCGTCGATGTCGACGAAGCCGCGCTCGGTCGCCTCCAGCCAGATCTGCCGCGCGGCGATGCCGGTGCCGGCGAGCTGGCGCTCCAGCACGCCGAGCACGCGCCCGGAGGACAGGTCGTCGGCGCAGACGTTGATGGCGACGTGCAGGAACGGGTCCTCGCGCAGCAGCGGCCCGAGATCCCGGATGATGGCGGCGATCATCTGATCGGTGATCGCCCGGATCAGCCCGGTCTCCTCCGCGAGCGGGACGAACAGGTCCGGCCGCTCCAGCCGGCCCTCGGGCCGGCGCCAGCGCACCAGCGCTTCGGCCCCGAGGCAGCGGCCGGTCGACAGCTCGATGATCGGCTGGTAGTGCGCGATGAATTCGCGGTTGCGCACGGCCGCCGCCAGCTCTCCGCGCGGCGAGAGCCGCTGGCGCAGCACCCAGATCGAGCCGCTGCAGAACAGCACGACCAGCACCCCGCCGAGCGGCAGCAGCAGCGCGCGCTGCGCCTCCAGATGCGCGAGGAAGCCGAGCGGCGGCGCGTGGGCGATGACGATCCACTGCGGCGAGCGGGCGGTGGCCTGCAGCCCGTCCGTGTCGAGCGGGGCGGGCGGGGGAATCTGCCGGCCGATGAAGTGCCGGCTCGTCTCGGGCGGGGTGATGACGACCGGGAGGCCCGAGGCGGTGAGCAACTCGATCTGCGTCTCCTCGGCGACCTGGGCGGTGAAGCGGCGCTGGTCGATCATCGCGCGGTGCGTGCCGAGCCGCATGATGAGGGTCGGCCGCCCGCCGGATTCGGCCAGCACCCAGTTGAGCGAGAGGCCGATGCCGTTGGCTGCGACCGTGTCGATATCGGCGAGCGGCGCGGGCATCGGAAGGGGGCCGAAGGCGTTGCATTCGATGATGTCGCTGCGGCCATAGGCGAGATTGTCGATGGCGAGCGAGACGCGCGTCAGCTCGCGCAGGCGGGCGATGTGGGCCGGCGAGCAGGGGCTGAAATCGGTGCGGCTCACCGCGAGCAGCGTCGCCTCCGCCTCCGCATAGACCGCGTCGGCCTGCACCAGGGCGCGCCGGGCGCGCTCTTCCAGCACCGCCTGCCGGTTGTCCAGCGCGAGCTGCCAGGAGGCGATGAGCGTGGCGATGAGCGGCACGCCGGTGCCGATGCTCACCAGGGCGATGGCGAGCATGAGGCTGCGCCAGCGCCGCAGCCGATCCAGGCCCATGCCCTGGCGCAGCCGGGCCCGCGCCCGGCAACGCCGCGGGCCACCGCTATGGCTCCCTGCTGAACGCCTCACCTCGATAGTCCGATCCTTGGCACGATGTGCGTGGTACCTGTGCGAAGGCCGACATAAGCCCGTGAGGCTGGTGCGAGGCTGGCGCGGGGGAGAGGGGCGAGGGAGAGGGGCGGCGGAGAGGGGTGGCACCTTCGGCACGCGCCTTCGGTACGCGCCTTGGGGGCCGATCACCCGCCCGTGCCTTGCGCCGCGCCGGTTCCTGCGCTATGGCAACGCCCGTCCGGGCGCCCTGGAGCCTGCGACGATCCGCCCGCACCGCTGGCGGATCGGATCGCGCTCCGGAGTGGGCATCGTCGGGCGGGCCGGGAGCGCGGGATGCGCGTCTCCCGCAAGCTGGAGGCCAGCCCGCCCCCGACGCGCATCGCGCCCGCCGCCGGAAGGTTCCGCGCCCGTTACGCGTCGCGCGCCCGCCGGCCCTGACGTTCTCGCTTTTCCGGTACCGGCGGCGCGCTCCCTGGGGCGATGCCGGACCGCTGTCACCGCCTACGTTCCGACCGTCACGGCCATTGCGCCGGGCCCCTTACGGGGCTGCCCCGGGAACTGCCAGGTCCCGGAGCCCGCGGCGGGCGGAACGATCCCAACCCCGACCGGCGCATTGGCAACAGGAGCATTGATGTCCGCTACTCAAACCCTCAGCGCCGCGCGCGACGATTTCGCCGCGATGCTCGAAGAGAGCTTCAACCAGACCGAGCCGGCCGAAGGCTCGGTGGTCAAGGGCATTGTCGTCGCGATCGAGAAGGATCTCGCGATCATCGACATCGGCCTGAAGACCGAAGGCCGCGTGGCGCTGCGCGAATTCGCCGGCCCCGGCCGTGACCAGACCATCAAGGTCGGCGACGAGGTCGAGGTCTATCTCGAGCGCGTGGAGAACGCGCTGGGCGAGGCCGTCCTGTCGCGCGACAAGGCCCGCCGCGAAGAGAGCTGGGTCCGCCTCGAAAAGGCGTTCAACGCCCAGGAGAAGGTCACGGGCGTGATCTTCAACCAGGTGAAGGGCGGCTTCACCGTCGATCTCGACGGCGCCGTGGCCTTCCTGCCGCGTTCGCAGGTCGACATCCGCCCGATCCGCGACGTCGGCCCGCTGATGCACAACCCGCAGCCGTTCCAGATCCTCAAGATGGATCGCCGCCGCGGCAACATCGTCGTCTCGCGCCGCACGGTTCTCGAAGAGACCCGCGCCGAGCAGCGTCACGAGCTGGTGCAGAACCTCGAAGAGGGTCAGGTCATCGACGGCGTGGTCAAGAACATCACCGATTACGGTGCGTTCGTGGACCTCGGCGGCATTGACGGCCTGCTGCACGTCACCGACATCGCCTGGCGCCGCGTGAACCACCCGACCGAGGTGCT
>JAEZMI010000174.1 GCA_023414975.1 Pseudomonadota bacterium
GGTCAGGTCCGTCCACTCGTAGTCGAAGCCGGGCGGGAGCACCTCGGCGGCGATGCGCTGCGCCGCTTCCTGCGCCTGGCCGGAGGAATAGCCGGGAGCCGGCGAGGCGTTCACGTCGGCGGTGAGGAAGCCGTTGTAGCGCATGGCGCGCTCCGGTCCGGCGGTCGCCTCGACGTTCAACAGCGCGGCAAGCGGGATCATCTCGCCGGTGAGCGAGCGGACCTTCAGCTTGCCGATGTCCTCGGGCTTCGCCCGGTAGGCGGCATCGGCCTGTGCGCGCACCGAATAGGTGCGGCCGAATTTGTTGAAGTCGTTCACATAAAGCGAGCCGAGATAGACTTGCAGCGTCTCAAACACCGACTGGATCGGCACGCCGAGCTGGCGGGCCTTGGTACGGTCCACATTGGCGAAGAGCTGCGGCACATTGATCTGGAAGGTGGTGAACTGACCGGTGAGTTCCGGCGCCTGCATAGCCTTGGCCATGAAAGCGTTCGTTACCTCGGCGAGCTGCTCATAGCCGCGTCCTGCCCGGTCCTCGATCTGGAGCTTGAAGCCGCCGACCACTCCCAGCCCCTGCACCGGCGGCGGCGGGAACATGGCGATGAACGCATCCTGGATCGCGCCGTATTTCTGGTTCAGCGACATGGCGATGGCGCCGGCCGAGAGTTCGGGCGTGGTGCGTTCCTCGAAGGGCTTCAACACCGAGAATACGATGCCGGCGTTGGATGAGTTGGAGAAGCCGGCGATGGAGAGGCCGGGGAAGGCGACGGCGCTTTCCACGCCGGGTTCCGCGAGCGTGATCTCGGTCATGCGGCGGATCACCTCTTCCGTACGGTCAAGCGTGGCGCCGTCGGGCAGCTGGGCGAAGCCGACGAGATACTGCTTGTCCTGCATGGGTACGAAGCCGGACGGTACCGCCTGGAACAGCCACCACGTCGCGCCCAGCATGACCGCGTACAGGATCATGACCAGGCTCTTGACCTTCAGCACGCCGCCGACACCCCGTCCATAGCCGGTGGAGCCGCGCGAGAAGACCCAGTTGAACCCACGGAAGAACCAGCCGAACAGTGCGTTGATGACCCGCTGCAGCGCATCGGGTTCCGCGTGGTGCCCCTTGAGCAGCAGAGCGGCGAGTGCCGGGGAAAGGGTCAGCGAGTTGATCGCCGAGATCACGGTGGAGATGGCGACCGTCAGCGCGAACTGGCGGTAGAACTGACCGGAAAGGCCGGAGATGAAGGCCAGCGGCACGAACACCGCGACCAGAACCAGCGCGATGGCGATGATGGGGCCGGACACTTCGCTCATCGCCTGATAGGCGGCGGCACGCGGCGACAAGCCGTTCTCGATGTTGCGCTCGACATTCTCCACGACGACGATCGCGTCATCGACCACGATGCCGATGGCGAGCACCAGGCCGAACAGGCTCAGCGCATTGATGGAGAAGCCGAAGACATACATGACCGCGAAGGTGCCGACGATCGAGACCGGCACGGCAAGCAGCGGGATGATGGAGGCGCGCCAGGTCTGCAGGAACACGACGACGACGATGACGACCAGCAGCACCGCCTCGAACAGCGTGTGGATGACCGCCTCGATGGAGGCGTCGACGAAGCGGGTCGTGTCATAGACGATGGCGTAGTCCACGCCTTCCGGCATGGTCTTCTTCACCTCTTCCATCGTCGCGCGGACATTGGCGGCGATTTCGAGCGCGTTGGAGCCCGGCGCCTGGAACACGCCGATACCGACCGCCGCCTTGTTGTCGAGCAGGGAGCGCAGCGCATAATCGGCCGCGCCGAGTTCGATGCGCGCGACATCGCGCAGGCGGACCACCTGACCGTTCGCGCCGGTCTTCACGACGATGTCGCCGAACTCTTCTTCCGTCTCAAGGCGACCCTGCGCATTCACGGAGAGCTGCAGATCCACCCCCGGCATGGAGGGTGACGCGCCGACGATGCCGGCGGCGGCCTGCACGTTCTGCGCGCGGATCTCGGTCACCACATCGCCGGCCGAGAGCCCGTGCTCGGCGATCTTCTGCGGGTCGAGCCAGACGCGCATCGAATAATCGCCGGCGCCGAAGATATCGATCTGGCCGACGCCGGAAATGCGGGCGAGGCGATCCTTGACGTTCAGGACGGCGTAGTTGCGCAGATAGGTGATGTCATAGCGGTCATTGGGCGAGACCAGATGCACCACCATGATGAAGTTGGGCGAGCTCTTGGCCGTTGTGATACCGAGGCTGCGGACTTCCTCTGGCAGGCGCGGCTCGGCCTGCGCGACACGGTTCTGCACGAGCTGCGTCGCCTTGTCCGGGTCGGTGCCAAGCTTGAACGTGACGGTGAGGGTCATCACGCCGTCCGTCGTCGCCTGCGAGGACATGTAGAGCATGTCCTCGACGCCGTTAATCTGTTCCTCGATCGGCGTCGCGACCGTGGCGGCGATGACCTTCGGACTGGCGCCGGGATACTGCGCGCGCACGATAACCTGAGGCGGCACGACCTCCGGATATTCGGAGATTGGCATCACGCGCAGCGCCAGCAGGCCGGCGACGAAGATAAGCACCGACAGCACGGCCGCGAAGATTGGCCGGTCGATGAAGAACCGCGAGAAATTCATGGTGTCCTCCCCCCGTTTGACGGCGCTCAGCGCGCCGCCACAGAGGCGTTGGAATCAGCGGGGGCGGTGCTGGCGGTCTCCATCGGCACGACCTCCGGCGCGACCACGGCGCCCGGCCGCACGCGCTGCAGGCCGTTGACCACGACGCGCTCGCCATCTTTCAGGCCGTGGGCCACCACGCGCAGGCCCTCGCTTGGCGGGCCGAGCCTCACCTCGCGATAGGTCGCCTTGTTGTCGTCGCCCACCACGAAGACAAACTTCTTGTCCTGATCGGTGCCGACCGCACGCTCATTGATGACGAGCGCCGGCTCGGTCTTGGCGCGACCCATGCGCACGCGGGCAAACTGGCCCGGCACGAGGCGGCCGTCGGGATTGTCGAACACCGCGCGCACACGGAACGTGCCGGTGGCGGCGTCCACCTGATTGTCGATGAACTGCAGCTTGCCTCTGACCGCCTTGCCGCCGGTCGTGGCCGTGGTGATCTCTACCGGAATCTGGTCGATCTGGCTCAACACATCGCCCGCGCCGATGGAGGCGAGCGCGTCCGCTATCGCGTTCTCGTCGGCGTCGAAGCCCACATAGATCGGATCGACCGAGACCAGCGTGGTGAGCACGGGCGAGGTGGGGCCGGCGACCACGAGATTGCCGACCGTCACATCGAGCCGGCCGATGCGTCCATCTACCGGGGCGCGCACCTCGGTATAGCCGAGATCGAGCTTGGCGGTCTGCACGGCGGCTTCAGCCGCGCGCAGGTTCGCTTCGGCCTCGCGATAGGTGTTGGTGCGTTGGTCGAGATCGCGCACGGAGACCACGCGGTTGTCGACGAGCTGCTTGCCGCGATCGAGCTCGGTCTTGGCGAAGTCGACCTGCGCGGCAGAGGCCTCGCGCATCGCCTCGGCGCGGTTGAGCGCCGCGACATAGGGCTCGGGGTCGATGGTGACGAGCAGGTCGCCCTGCTTCACCAGCGCGCCCTCGCGGAAATGCACCGCCTTGACCGCGCCGCCAACCCGCGGGCGCAACTCCACGCGCTCGACCGCCACGAGGCGGCCGGAGAACTCGTCCCAGCGCATCGTATCGCGCGACTTCAGCACGGCGACGGAGACCGGCATGGCGGGAGGCGCTGCCGCCTCGGCCGGCGGCGGATCGGTGGCAAGCGCGGTGCTGATCGGCCAGGCGGCCCATACGGCCGTGGCGGTGGCGAGGGCCGCAAGGCCCAGTATCGCTCCACGTGCCAGCCGGGGGCGGTCGCGCGGCATCTCATATCCGTCGGCGGCGACAGGATTGTACGGGGTCGTTTCGGACGGGCGAGCGTCAAGGTTGCTCATGGTCATCTCCGGCGGGCCTCAGGCCCCAAGGGCAGCGGCCGGGGTGTTGGCCCCGGCAAGGAAGGCAGAAAAATGCGAGGTGAGATCCTGCGCCCAGCCGGGAAGCGCCGGGCCGGGGGAAAGGGATGGCGCGTCCTCGCGGACGACATGGCTCTGCACGCTGACCCCGCACTCGACGAGGCGCCGGCCATAGGCCAGGCTTTCATCGCACATCGGGCAGCACTGCGAGGTGATGATAAGAGCGGGCGGAATGCCGCCCAGCCGGCGCGAGCCCAAAGGTGCCGCGTAAGGATGAGCGGCCTTGTCTGCCGAACCGAGATAAAGGTGCCATCCATCCGCCCAGCGGCAGCCGGCTTCGCCGACCCGGGCCGCGCGGACCGATTGCGTGCCGAGGCTCGGGTCCAGCATGGGCGAGATGAGGATCTGCCCGGCGATGGGCGGGTGATGCTGGTCACGGGCCATCAGCGTCAGGGCGGTGGCGATGTTCGCGCCGGCCTCCTCGCCGGCGACGAACAGGCGTGCGCCGCGGCCCGCCCACGTCGCCCGCTGGCGGTGCAAAAGGTTCAGCGCGGCAAAACTCACATTGAGCGCCGCGGGAAAGGGATGTTCGGGCGCGAGCGGATAATCCAGCGAGACGACCGTCGCTCCGGCCGCGGCGAGGCTCCGGCAGATGGCCACGCTGCAATCGAGGTCGCCGGAGGTGAAAGTGCCGCCATGCAGGTGCAGAACGATCGCGGGCGGTGCCTTCTGCGCGCCCGACCCTACGACCGCCCCGGCCGGCGCATAGACGCGTGCACGGCGGATCATGCCGTCGCAGTCCAGCGTCTTTTCCTGCCAGTGCACGTCCATGAGACTACCCTTCGCCGGGCGGCACAATGCCGCCACCCGATTTCCGCATTGCGGTGCAGCATTATCTAGGGGAAGTCAGCTGGCGAAAAAATAGCGCCTGTGCGATTACATTATTCACGTATGGAAATAATAGGCGCGGTCTACATGGACCAGATTGTGGCGATGCGGGCCTTCGTCCGCGTGGTGGAAGCGGGCAGCTTCACCCGCGCGGCGGACCTTCTGGACATGCCAAAGCCCACCGTAACCAAGCTCATCCAGCAGCTTGAAGCGCATTTGCGTACGAAGTTGCTCAATCGCACGACCCGTCGTGTCGGTGTCACTCCCGACGGCGCGGCCTATTACGAACGCGCGTTGACGCTGCTGTCCGATCTCGATGAACTCGATGGCTCGATGACGCGCTCGCAATCCAATCCGGCGGGACGCCTGCGGGTGGATGTGCCGTCGTCGCTGGCCCTGTTCGCGCTCATTCCCGCTTTGCCGGACTTTCATGCGCGTTATCCGGATATCCGCCTCGACCTCGGCGTATCCGACCGGCCTGTGGACCTCGTGGCGGAGAACGTCGATTGCGCCCTTCGCGGCGGTGATCTCGTTGACCCCAGCCTCATTGCCCGGCGGATCGGCGAGGTGAAGCTCGTGCTCTGCGCCGCGCCGAGCTACATCGCCGCCCACGGAATGCCGGAGCATCCGGACGAACTGGCCGACGGTCACAAGGTCGTCGGCTATTTCAGCGCGCGGACCGGGCGGCGCGTCGCATTCGATGTCGCGCGGGGCGAGGAGAGTTACGAACTCGACCTGCCCTACGCCATGGCCACTAACGATTCCACCGCTTATCTCGCCGCCGGCCTCGCCGGTCTCGGGATCGCGCAGGCGATCGAGCCGACGATCCAGCCTTATCTCGACTCCGGCGCCCTGGTGCGCGTGATGCCGGAATGGACCAGCGCGCCCATCATCATGCACGTCGTCTACGCGCCGAACCGGCATCTGAGCAGCCGGCTGCGGGTCTTCGTCGATTGGGTGGCGGAGCTGTTCACTTCCAATCGCGTCTATCACCGGCCGGGGGCCGCCATGTCGCTCTTTGCCGCGCCCGGCGTCAGTGCGTGACCCCTAGAAACTGTTGAAGCTCCGGCGTCTTCGGGGTGGCGAAGACCTCTTCCGGCGGGCCGATCTCATGCACGCGGCCCTGATGCATGAAGACGACGCGCGAACACACGTCGCGTGCGAAGCGCATCTCATGCGTCACCATCAGCAGCGTCATGCCTTCGCACGCGAGTTCCTTCACCACCGCCAGCACCTCGCTGACCAGTTCCGGGTCGAGCGCGGAGGTGATCTCGTCGCAGAGCAGGGCAATGGGCTGCATGGCGAGGGCGCGGGCAATGGCGACGCGCTGCTGCTGGCCGCCGGAAAGCTGGTCGGGATAGGCGTCGAACTTGTGCCCAAGACCCACACGCTCCAGCATTTTCTTCGCCATCGCCTCCGCTTCGGTCTTTGGGGTCTTCTTCACCACCATCTGCGAGAGCATGACATTGCGCCCGGCCGTGAGATGCGGGAACAGGTTGAAGCCTTGGAAGATCATTCCGACCTTGAGGCGCAACGCCTTGAGGTGCAGTTCATCCGGCAGCAGCTGTGCGCCGGCGCCCGAGATCGAGCCCTCGTCGATGGTCTCCAGCCCGTTAATGCAGCGCAGCAGCGTTGATTTGCCGGAGCCGGACTTGCCGATAATGGCGATAACCTCGCCGGGTTCGACGTCGATATTGATGCCTTTAAGCACTTCGTTGTCGCTGAAGCGCTTCTTCACCTCAGTGATTTCGATGAGCGACATTGAGCTTCCTCTCGAGGATCTGGGATGACTTGGACAGAGGCCAGCACAGGCAAAAATAGATCAGGGCGACGAAGCCATAGACGGTGAAGGGCTCAAAGGTGGCGTTCGTTACCATCGTACCGGCCTTGGAAAGCTCCACGAAGCCGATGATGGAGGTTAGCGCCGTGCCCTTCACCACCTGCACGGAGAAGCCCACGGTGGGCGGCACCGCGATGCGCAGGGCCTGCGGCAGGATCACCCAGCGCATCTGCTGCATGTACCCCATGCCAAGGCTCGCCGAGGCTTCCCACTGGCCGCGCGTGATCGATTCCACGCAGCCGCGCCAGATCTCCGTCAGAAAGGCAGCGGTCCACAGAATGAGGGCGACGCCCGCGGCGAGCCAGGCCGGCACGTTGATGCCGAACAGGCCGAGACCGAAGAAGGCCAGGAACAGCTGCATCAGCAGCGGCGTGCCCTGGAAGAGCTCGACATAGACCTTTACGAAGGCCTGCCCCGCCTTATGACGGCCGACCCGCATCAGCAGGAGCAGGGCGCCGAGGACGGCGCCGCCGATGAAGGAGACGATGGACAGCAGCACGGTCCAGCGCGCTGCGAGCAGCAGGTTGCGCAGGATATCCCAGGTGGTGAAATCGCTCATCGGGCTCTCCTCACCGTACCGACCGCCGGGGGAACAGCGCCCAGCCAAGACCGCGCAGCGCCTGTCGAAGCAGGATGGCGAGGGCGAGATAGATCAGCGTCGACACGAAATACGCCTCGAAGGCGCGAAACGTGCGCGACTGGATGAAGTTGGCGGCAAAGGTAAGATCTTCCGCCGCGATCTGCGACACCGCCGCCGAGCCGAGCATGACGATGACGATCTGCGAGGAAAGCGCCGGCCAGATGCGCTGCAGCGCCGGGATCAGCACGACGTGGCGAAAGGTTTCGACCTGTGTCATGCCCAGGCTCGCCCCGGCTTCGAACTGGCCGCGCGGCGTGGCCTGGATGCCGGCGCGGACGATCTCGCAGCTATACGCGCCGAGATTGATCACCATGGCGAGATTGGCGGCCTGAAGCTCGCCCAGACGCAGGCCGAGAGCGGGCAGGCCGAAGAAGATGAAGAAGAGCTGGATGAGGAACGGCGTGTTGCGGATCAGTTCCACATAGGCGGCGACGGGTGGGCGCAGATAGGCGGGGCCAAGCGCGCGAGCCCAGGCGCAGAGGATGCCGAGGGCGACCCCCAACAGGCCGCCGACCAGCGTGAGTTCCACCGTGATGCCAAGGCCCTTGAGGAGAACCGGCCAATACTCGCCGATCCAGCCGAAATCGAAGCGGTACGCCATGCGGAAGCCTCCCTGTGGGGGCGCCGAGCCGCCTCACGCGGCCCGGCGGGTCGGTTCAGAGATCGGCGGGAAGCTTGGTGCCGAGCCACTTCTCGGAAATGCCGTTCAGCGTGCCGTCGGCCTTGGCGGCGGTGATGATGGAATCCACCTTGGCGAGCAGGGCGGGCTCGTTCTTGTTCAGGCCGATGTAGCAGGGCGAATTCTTGATGAGGAACTTGATCTCCGGCTTCTTCGGCGGGTTGCGCTCAAGGATGGCGGCGGCGACCACATTGCCGGTGGCGATCAGATCGACCTGACCGGACAGGAAGGCGGAGATGGTGCCGTTATTGTCCTCATAGCGCTTCAGCGTCGCGTCAGCGGGGGCGATCTTGGTCAGTTCCAGATCCTCCACCGCGCCGCGGGTCACGCCGATGGTCTTGCCGGAAAGCCCGGCCGCGTCCTTCACCGCGACATCAGCCGGTCCGAAAACGCCATTGTAGAAAGGCGCATAGGGAACCGAGAAATCGATGACCTTCTCGCGGTCCGGGTTCTTGCCGAGCGAGGAGATGACGAGATCGACCTTGTTGGTCTGGAGGTAGGGAATGCGGTTGGCGCTGGTGACGGGCACCAGTTCCAGCTTCACGCCGAGTTTGTCGGCGATGAGCTTCGCCACGTCCACATCATACCCCTTGGGCTGCATATCCGCGCCGACCGAGCCGAAAGGCGGAAAGTCCTGCGGGACCGCGATGCGAATGACCTTGTTCGCCTCGATGCTGGCGAGGGCATCGGCCTTGGCGGGCAGGGGGAACTGCGCGGCGGCGACTAGCGCTCCGGCGGCGAGGGCGAAAAGCGTACGGCGATTCATGGCTCAGTCCTCTTCTGATGGGGTGTGATGTGGATGCGCATGCGGAATGGACGGGGCGTTGCCCGTAAACGTCGTCGGCGAGAGCAGTTCGCGCAGGCCCGCGAGTGGGTCCGGCGTGGTGGTGAGATCAAGCCCGGCCTCGACCTTGGCGATGTGCTCGCCCATCAGCCGCGCGGCGCGCGCGAGATCGCCCGCTTCCATGGCGGCGACGATGTCCTCGTGGTCGTGGCTGGATTCTTCGGCCTTCTCGGAGGGCTGGTAGAGCATCGAGATCAGCGTGGTGCGCGCCGTGAGGTCGCGGATGATCTCGGTGAGCAGGCGGTTGCCCAACGCCTCCGCAAGATGGATGTGAAAGTCGCCGAGAAGACAGGTACGGGCGTGGACGTCGCCGGAGGCGACCGCGTCGCGTTCGATGGCGAGATGCGCCTTCAGGCTCTCCAGCACGGCCGGTGGCACAGCGTCGAGCGTCTGCAGCAGTCCGACTTCAATGACGCGGCGCGTCTGGAACGCCTCGCGCGCCTCCTCGGCGGAAGGCTCGACCACATACCAGCCGCGGCGGGCGCTGACCTGGACGACCCCGCGGGTTTCCAGCCGCATCATCGCTTCGCGCACGCGGGTCCGGGACACATTGAAAAGATCGGCCAACTTCTGCTCGCCAAGCCGTGTCCCCGGCGCAATGCGCCCGGCGAGGATGGCGGAGAGGATGGCTTCTTCGATATTGGCCGTGGCCGGGCTCATCACACTTGCCTACAAAACTTGTATACAAGTGCGTAAGCAAACGTCGTGCCAGAGGCGCTCGAATTCGAGGGTAATTTTTCTTTCGAAAAAGTCCAGCTATTTCAGCTCATTACCCGGGCGGTTGGAGGCGATGCCCTCCGTCCCATGCGCCGTCGGCATGAGCCGTGCACAGCGGCAGATCGATCATGACGCGTTTCTAGCCAGCGTTTGACGCATGCCGCGGGTTTACTCCGCCGCCGCCTTGCCGTGGCCCAGCCGCTCGGCCAGCTTCTTCAACAGTTCCACTGCCGCGTCTGCGATAACCGTGCCCGGTGGGTAGATGGCTTCCGCACCGGCGGCGAAGACAGCGTCGTAATCCTGCGGAGGTACGACGCCACCAACGACGATCATGATGTCCGGCCGCCCTTCCGCCGCCAGCGCTGCCTTCACCTGCGGCACGAGCGTGAGGTGCCCGGCGGCGAGCGAGGAAATGCCGATGACATGGACATCATTCTCCACCGCCTGCCGGGCCGCTTCTTCCGGCGTGGCGAAAAGGGGGCCGATGTCGACGTCGAAGCCGAGATCGGCGAAGGCGGACGCGATCACCTTCTGACCACGGTCATGGCCGTCCTGGCCGACCTTGGCGACGAGAATGCGCGGGCGGCGGCCTTCTTCGGTTTCGAAGACCTCGACACGCGCGCGCACGCTTGCCACCTTGTCGGTCATCGCGCCGGCCTCTCTCTTGTAAACTCCTGTCACCGCGCGGATTTCAGCGCGGTGCCGGCCAAAGACCCGTTCAAGCGCATCGGAAATCTCTCCCACCGTGGCCTTGGCGCGCGCCGCGTCTATCGCCAGCGCCAGAAGGTTGCCATTGCCGGCGGCACCGTTCTGCAGGGCGGTGAGGGCGGCCTCCAACGCGGCGGGATTCCGCTCGGCCTTGAGGCGGCGCAGTTTCTCCAGCTGTGCGGCGCGGACGGCAGAATTATCGACCTTCAGTACGTCGATGGGCGTTTCACGCGGAGGGCGGTATTTATTTACGCCGACCACGGTCTGCGTGCCGGAGTCGATCCGCGCCTGCGTGGTCGCGGCCGCTTCCTCGATGCGCAGCTTCGGGATGCCGGCATCGATCGCCTTGGCCATGCCTCCCAGCGCTTCCACCTCGGCGATGTGGCCGAGCGCACGGGTGGTGAGGTCGGCGGTCAGGCGCTCGACATAAAAAGAGCCGCCCCAGGGATCGATGGCGCGCGTGGTGCCGCTCTCCTGTTGCAGCAAGATCTGCGTGTTGCGGGCGATGCGGGCGGAGAAATCCGTCGGCAGGGCAAGGGCTTCGTCGAGCGCATTGGTGTGCAGCGACTGGGTGTGGCCCTGCGTGGCCGCCATCGCCTCCACCATGGTGCGCATGACGTTGTTGAAGACGTCCTGTGCGGTGAGGCTCCAGCCGGAGGTCTGGGAATGCGTGCGCAGCGGCAGCGATTTCGGGTTGCGCGCGCCCAGATCCGCCATAAGCCGCGACCAGATGAGCCGCGCGGCCCGCAGCTTCGCCACCTCCATGAAGAAGTTCATGCCGATCGCCCAGAAGAAGGATAGGCGCGGGGCGAAAGCGTCGATCGGCAGGCCGGCCTTGAGGCCGGCGCGGGCATATTCCAGCCCGTCGGCCAGTGTGTAGGCGAGTTCGAGATCCTGCGTCGCCCCGGCCTCCTGCATATGGTAGCCGGAGATCGAGATCGAGTTGAAGCGCGGCATCTCCTTGGATGTAAAGGCGAAAATGTCCGCGATGATGCGCATGGAGGGCGCTGGCGGGTAGATATAGGTGTTGCGGACCATGAACTCCTTGAGGATGTCGTTCTGGATGGTTCCCGAAAGCTGCTCCGGGGAAACGCCCTGCTCCTCCGCCGCGACGACATAAAGTGCGAGAACGGGTAATACAGCACCGTTCATGGTCATGGACACGCTCATCCGGTCGAGCGGGATGCCCGAGAAGAGGGTGCGCATGTCGTAGATGGAGTCGATGGCGACGCCGGCCATGCCGACATCGCCGGCGACACGGGGATGGTCGCTGTCATAGCCGCGATGGGTCGCGAGATCGAAGGCGACCGACAATCCCTTCTGCCCGGCAGCGAGGTTGCGCCGGTAAAAGGCATTGGAATCCTCCGCCGTGGAGAAGCCGGCATATTGCCGGATCGTCCAAGGCTGGGTCGCATACATGGTGGGGTAAGGCCCGCGCAGAAAAGGCGCGAGCCCCGGGTAACTGTCGATAAAGCCAAGCCCCTCAACGTCTTGAGGATGGTAGAGGGCCTTCACCGGAATACGCTCCGGTGTCATCCAGACCGGCGCATCTGCCTCCGGGCGGGGCAGCGGCGGCCGCGCCCACTCAAGGAGCGCGAAGTCGGGAATGCGGCTCATCGCGCCGCCCCCCGGCCATGGGGCGCCATCGGCCTCAGGCCTTGCGGGCGACCCATGATCCCGTGCAGTTCTTCACCGGGGAGACCCACTCGCCCGTCGCCGTGTCGCCACGCACGAGGCCGGTGGCATCCACCGTTTCGTCGCCGCGCACGACGCGGATGACGATCACGCCGACCGGATTCACCGAGCCGCTCGCCTTCGCGACAGGTATCATTCCACCATAGCTGATCTGGCCGTCCTCGACCGACAGCTTGAATTCCAACCGTTTCGAGCACGGGCCTGTCGCAGGTTCGGTCGCGACATCCCAGATGCCGTCGTGGCGGCCGACATCGGCCGCTGCATTCGTTTCCTGCGCCGCGACCGGCGGAACCAGCAACGCCCCCCAGATCGCTGCGCCGCCCAAGGCGTATTTC
>JAEZMI010000091.1 GCA_023414975.1 Pseudomonadota bacterium
ATCGACGCCATGGGACGGATCGGCGCCGCGCGCGAACGACTCGCTGCGGCGGAAGCCCGGCAGCAGGCCGGCATGGGACCAGCGGGCATCCCCCGTCGCCGCCGCCCATGCCGCGAAATCATCCGCATGGCCGCGCACATGGGCCATGGCGTGCAGGCAGCTCGACCCGCCGACGATGCGCCCGCGCGGCCAGGGGTGCACGCGGTTCGCCGTGCCGGGCTGGGGAATGGTGCGGTAGGCCCAGTCATAAGCCCGGCCCTGCAGCGTCGGCCATTTCTGCGGGATGGCGATGTCCGGGTCGCTCGGGTGCTCGCCCGCCTCCAGCACGCCGACCGTGACGGCGGGATTTTCCGACAGGCGCGCGGCGAGCACGCTGCCCGCCGAGCCGGCGCCGATGATGAGAATGTCGAAGGACGTCATCGAAGGCCTCCGGGACGCGATCGGGCATGAGGGGGCGTGCCGCGCGCGGGCACGGTGGGCGGGCGGGGAAAGGGAAGGGCGCGGGGGCTAGAGGGCGCCGCCCGGCGCGAGGCGTCCCATGATCTTCTGCTGAAGGGTCGCCAGATGCTGCCACATGCCGCGCTCGGCCGCCTCCGGGTCGCGGGCGGCGATGGCCTCGGCGATCAGCCGATGTTCGGCGTCGCGCAGGCGTACGCGCTCGGGCAGCAGCGTGGCGTCGCTGTCGGTGAAGCGCAGCCGGCCGTCATTGGCGACGCGGTGCAGCAGCACATAGAGCTCGGAGGCGAGCGCGTTGCGCGCGCCGGCGGCGATGGATTTGTGGAACACCATGTCGGCCTCGATCGGATCGGCGTCCGGCGGCGTGGTGGCGGCGCGCAGGATGCGGTCGATCTCCACCGGGCTCGCCCGCAGCGCCGCAAGACGCGCCAGCGACGGCTCCAGCATCAGGCGCAGTTCCATCACCTCCAGCGGGTTGGTGGAGTTGACGAGATTGCGGCTGCTGTCGATGGCGGTGGAGGCGCGCCGGCCGGCCCGCGCCGGCTCCAGCTCGCCGCGCGCGCGCAGCACGCCGAGCGCCCGGCGCAGCGTGTGGCGCTTAACGCTCAGTTCCTCCGCCACCACGCGCTCGGGCGGCACGCCGCCGGTGCGGGCGATGATGCCCCGGATGGATTCCACGAGTTCCTCGATGCCGCGGGCTTGCGGCGTGGACGCGCCCTGCACGGCCCCAGGGCGCGCGCCCGCCGCCGGGGGCGCTGCCGCGGCGGCTTTGCGTTCGGTCTTGTCCGCTATCGCGTCCATCGGGATCACTTCCGTTCTGCGAGGGGGCCGGACCGCCATGACCCCGCGGCGGCGGGCACGGCGCGGATCGGTCGGTTCATGCGAACATCGGCCCGCCGCCGACTGGCGGGTCGGCCCGCTCCAGTTACACCATTGGTTGCCTTCTGGTCGAGGGGGGCACGGTTGTTTTGCCGCGGGCGGCACTCACCCCTGCGGGCCGGGCGCGGGGCAGCAGAATCGCGCGTTCTCCGCCCCCCGGCGGGCAAGCTGGCGCCCGCGGCGACAGGCCGGTCCGGCGGTTTGGCTGTTGCGGCATCCGGCTGGCGGTGCCAATCTGGAACCATTGCGGCTTGGCCGGTTGCGTTTTGGTTGAAATGCCCGGCGTCCGCCGCGACGTCATGCCGGCGCGCCTGCCGGTCCCTCCGACCCGTTCGAGCAAGCCCATGCCCTATGCCCCGTCCGAGCCGCCGGTCTTCACCCTCACCACCGGCCCGGTCGACGCCTACCCCGCCGTGCTGCGCGGGCTGGCGGCGACCGTGCTCTATGACTACGACCCCGCCTTCCAGGCGACCTACCAGCGGGTGAGCGAGAAGCTGGGGACCCTCGTCAAGGCCGAGACCATGCCGGTCATCCTGCAGGGTGAGCCGGTGCTGGGGCTGGAGGCGGCGGCCGCCTCGCTGATCGGGCCGGACGATGTGGTGCTGAACCTCGTCAACGGCGTCTATTCCAAGGGCTTCGCCCCCTGGGCCGCGCGCAACGGGGCCAGCATCGTCGAACTCGCGGTGCCCTTCGACCGGGTGATCGACCCCGCCGAGGTCACCCGCGTGCTGGCCGCGCGGCCGGACATCACCGTGGTCGCCGCCTGCCACCACGACACGCCCTCGGGCACCATCAATCCCATCGCCGCGATCGGCGCGGTGGTGGCGGCGCATGGCGCGCTGTTCCTTGTCGATGCCGTCTCCTCCTTCGGCGGCATGGAGGTGGACGCGGCCTCGGCGAAGATCGACATGCTCATCACCGGCCCGAACAAGTGCCTGGGCTGCCCCCCGGGCCTGTCCATCCTCGGCGTGTCCAACCGCGCCTGGGCGGCGATGAAGGCCAACAAGCGGGCGCCGCGCGATTCGATCCTGAGCGTTCTCGACTGGGAGGACGCCTGGCGTGCCGACAAGCCGTTCCCCTTCACGCCCTCGGTCGCCGAGATCAACGGGCTGGAGGCCGCCATCGACCTCTATCTCGCGGAAGGGCCGGAGAAGGTCTGGGCCCGCCACGCGCTTACCGCGGCCGCCTGCCGCGCCGGGCTGAAGGCGATGGGCCTCGCCATCTGGCCGGCGGACGAGAGCTTCGCCTCGCCCACCGCCACCGCCGTGCGCACGCCCGAAGGCGTCGACGAGGCGGAGCTGAGAGCCACCGCGCGCGCCCGCTACGGCGTGGTGCTCTCCTCCGGCCGGGGCGAAACGCTCGGCAGGCTCACCCGCATCGGCCATATGGGTCCGACTGCCCAGCCGCTCTACGCGGTGGTGGCGCTCGCCGCTCTCGGCGGGGCGCTCGGCGCGCTCGGCCACAAGGTCGATATCGGCGCCGGCATCGCCGCCGCCATGGCGGCGATCGACGCGGGTTGAGGGGAGAAGCGGGCGGGGCCGGGTCATCGCGCCCCCCGCACGTAATGGGTGCCGAGCGCCGGCGGCAGGCTGGCCCTGCGGCCGAACAGCACCAGCACGGCAAGCACTGCGGCGAAGGGCAGCATCTGGATCACGTCGGTCGGGATGCTGACCCCGGCGACCTGAAGCGCCGTGGTGGCGGAGAGGCACGCGCCGAACAGCAGCGCGCCGCACAGCACGTAGAAGGGCCTGCCGCGCGCCTGCATCGCCAGGACGATGCCGATGAAGCCGGCCCCATTGGTCATGAACGGCACGAAGATGCCGGCGCCGACCTCGGCCATGAAGGCCCCGCCGACCCCCGCGAGAAAGCCCGTCGTCAGGACGGCGAAGCTGCGCACCCGCACCACGTCGACGCCCGCCGCATCGAGCGCGGCCGGCTTGTCGCCCGCCGCCTGCAGTGCCAGCCCGAGCTGGGTGGCGCGGAAGACATAGGCGACGACCGGCACCGCGAGGACCGCGAGATAGACGATGGGGGGCCGGTCGAACAATGCCGGGCCGATGACCGGAAGGCTCGCGAGGCCGGGAATGGGCAGCGTCTCGACCGCCGGCAGGCGGGGATAGCTCTGCGCGAACTGGAAATGGTGCAGGAGCGCCGTGAGCCCTTCCGCGCCCAGGGTCAGCGCGATGCCGATGACGATCTGGCTCAGCCCCATGCGGATGCACAGCACCGCCATGGGCACCGCCACCGCCATGCCGCCCACAGCGCCGCCGAGGAAGCCCAGCCAGATGGAGCCGGTGTGCCAGGCGACGAGGAATCCGGCATAGGCGCCGAACAGCATCATGCCCTCAATGCCGATGTTGAGCACGCCGGCCTTCTCGGAAATCTGCTCGCCGAGGCCCGCCAGCATCAGCGGGAGGCCGGCAGTGAGCGCGCCGAGAATAAGGGAAGTGAGGAAGGCGTCGGTGAACAGGGCGGACATGGTTTCCCCTCACGTGCCGGCGGCGCGGCGGCGCTGTTCGAGATATTCGGCGACGCCGAGCATCACGAGCAGGATGGCCACCACGACGAGGGTGAAGAAGTTCGGCACGCCGGTGCGCCGCGCCGCGCTCTCGCCGCCGATGGACAGCACCGAGAACAGGAACACGAAGGCAATGGTGGCGAAGCCGTTGAAGCGCGCGAGGAAGACCAGCGGGATCACCGTCATGGCATAGGCCGGGTTCCAGTCGGCCCGCACATTGCCCTGCACGCCCAGTATCTCGACCGCGCCGGCAAGGCCCGCCAGCGCGGCGGAGATGGCGAAGACCGCGACGGTGAGCGCCGGCACCGGCAGGCCGGCATGGAGCGCGGCGCGCGGGTTGGCGCCGACGATGCGCAGTTTCAGCCCGAAGGCGGTACGGGTCATGACGAGATGCACCGCGACCACGGCGACGAGGCCGATGAGAAGGCCGCTCGACACGGTGGTGTCGAACAGGCGCGGCAGACGGTCGGCCACCGCCAGCGTGCGGGTCTGCGGCACGGTGGTGGCGGGATCGCGGAAGGCGAGCTTCACCAGCACATTGGCGAAGGAGACGCCGAGAAAGGTCATCATCAGCGTCGTGATGATCTCATTGACGCCCTGATAGGCCTTGAGCAGCGCCGGGAGTACGGACCAGACGGCGCCGACGACCGCGCCCACGATCAGTCCGACGACCAGCACTGCCCATACCGGCAGATGCGGGGCCAGCAGCGGGCAGAGCGCGGCGACCACCACGGCGCTGAGCAGGAACTGCCCGTCGCCGCCCAGATTCCAGATGCCGGCGCGGAACGCGACGATGAGACCGGCCGCGAGCAGCAGCAGGGGCCCCATGCGGGTGAGCGTCGCCTGAAGCCCATAGGGGTTGACCAGCCCGCGCTCGATGACGAAGCCGTAATAGGTCAGCGGATCGACGCCGAGGG
>JAEZMI010000124.1 GCA_023414975.1 Pseudomonadota bacterium
GCGCGGAAGCGGCGCTTTGCTGCGCCGAGGCGGGCGCCGTCAGCGCCGGGGCGCCGAGAAAGGCGCCGGCGATCAGCAGCAGCGCCGGCGTCATCCGCCAGCGACCCCGCGCGGTGCCCGGCTTGCCCGCGTCGCACCCGGTAGCGCGCGCCGGCGCGTCGGGGAAAAGGCGGGGCGAGGCAGCGACAGCAGGCATTTTGCGGCGGATGTCCTTCGGCGTGCGGAGCGAGCGGCTAAGGCAATAGGACGGCGGGCGGCGGCGCACCAGTCACATTCGTTTGTCGGCGGCGCACGCAAGAGTGACGCGCCACCGCGCGATACCACGGGCCGCCGCCGGCGCCCCCGCCATGAACGGGGGTTCGTGATCTCGCGGCGCGGCCGCGCCGCCAGCAAAAAGGCCGGCACCGGATCGCTCCGGGCCGGCCTCTTCACCATCCGTCCGTCCGAACGGCGCTTGTCCGCTCAGGCCGCGAGGTTGCGCAGCACGTAGGGCAGGATGCCGCCGTTGCGGAAATAGTCGAGCTCGTCCAGCGTATCGATACGGCAGGTGAGCGGGACGTTCTTGATCGTGCCGTCGGCGAAGGTGACTTCGGCGATCAGCGTCTGGCGCGGCTTGAGGTCGCCCTCGATGCCGCGGATGGTGACGATCTCGTCGCCCTTGATGCCGAGCGACTGCCAGCTCTCGTCGTTCTGGAACACCAGCGGCACGATGCCCATGCCCACGAGGTTCGAGCGGTGGATGCGCTCGAAGCTCTGGGCGACGACGGCGCGGATGCCGAGCAGCTTGGTGCCCTTGGCCGCCCAGTCGCGGGAGGAGCCGGTGCCGTATTCCTTGCCGGCGAAGACGACGGTGGGCACGCCTTCCTGCTTGTAGAGCATGGCGGCGTCGTAGATCGGCATGACGGTGCCGTCCGGCCAGTGTTTGGTGAAGCCGCCTTCCTTGCCGTCCAGCATCTGGTTCTTGATGCGGATATTGGCGAAGGTGCCGCGCATCATCACCTCGTGATTGCCGCGCCGCGTGCCGTACTGGTTGAAGTCGGCCGGGCGGACCTGGTGATCGCGCAGATAGGCGCCGGCCGGGCTCGCTTCCTTGATCGAGCCGGCCGGGGAGATGTGGTCGGTGGTGATGGAATCGAGGAACAGACCCATCACCCGCGCCTTGAGGATGTCGGTGACGGGCTCCGGCTCCATCCTCATGCCCTCGAAATAGGGTGGGTTCTGCACATAGGTGGAACGGTCGTCCCAGGCATAGGTCTCGCCGGTGGGAATGGCGATCTTCTGCCAGTTCTCGTCGCCCTTGAAGACGTCGGCGTACTTCTCCTGGAACATCTTCTTGGTGACGTTCTCGCGGATGAATTTCGCGATTTCCTGGTTCGAGGGCCAGATGTCCTTGAGATAGACCGGCTGGCCGTCCGCGCCCGTGCCGAGCGGCTCGGTGGTGAGGTCCACCTGCAGCGAGCCGGCGATGGCGTAGGCCACCACGAGCGGCGGGGAGGCGAGGTAGTTCGCCTTCACGTCCGGGTTCACGCGGCCCTCGAAGTTGCGGTTGCCGGAGATCACCGCGCCGGCGACGAGGTCGTTCTTGTTGATCGCTTCGGAGATCGGCTCCGGCAGCGGGCCGGAATTGCCGATGCAGGTGGTGCAGCCGAAGCCGACCAGGTTGAAGCCGAGCGCGTCGAGGTCCTTCTGCAGGCCCGCCGCGTTCAGATAGCCTTCGACTACCTGCGAGCCGGGCGCGAGCGAGGTCTTCACCCACGGCTTCGACGTCAGCCCCTTGGCCACCGCGTTGCGCGCGAGCAGGCCCGCGGCGATGAGCACGGAGGGGTTCGAGGTGTTGGTGCAGGAGGTGATGGCGGCAATCGTCACGTCGCCATGGCCGAGCGTGTAGTCGGTGCCTTCCACCGGCACGCGCTTGGCGGCTTCGCCGGGCTTCTTGAACTCGCCCTCGAGCGCGGCGAGGAAGCCCTGCTTGGTGCCGGAGAGCAGCACGCGGTCCTGCGGGCGCTTCGGCCCGGCGAGGGACGGCAGCACGGTGGTGAGGTCGAGCTCCAGCACGTCGGTGAACACCGGGTCGGCGGTGCCGGCCTCGCGCCACATGCCCTGCGCCTTGGAATAGGCCTCGACGAGGGCGATGCGCTCATCCGTGCGGCCGGTCTCGTCGAGATAGGCGATGGTCTCGGAATCGACCGGGAAGAAGCCGCAGGTCGCGCCATATTCCGGCGCCATGTTGCCGATGGTGGCGCGGTCGGCGAGCGAGAGGTGTTCGAGGCCCGGACCGAAGAACTCGACGAACTTGCCGACGACGCCCTTCTTGCGCAGCATCTGCGTCACGGTGAGCACGAGGTCGGTGGCGGTGATGCCCTCGGTCAGTTCGCCGGTGAGCTTGAAGCCGATCACCTCGGGGATGAGCATGGACACGGGCTGGCCGAGCATGGCCGCTTCCGCCTCGATGCCGCCCACGCCCCAGCCGAGCACGCCGAGGCCGTTCACCATGGTGGTGTGCGAATCGGTGCCGACGCAGGTGTCCGGATAAGCGACGACCGCGCCGTCCTCGTCCTTGGTCCACACGGTCTGGGCGAGATATTCGAGGTTCACCTGGTGGCAGATGCCGGTGCCGGGCGGAACCACGCGGAAATTGTCGAAGGCCGACTGGCCCCATTTCAGGAAGCGGTAGCGCTCCTGGTTCTGCTTGTACTCCTCCTCGACATTCTTGCCGAACGCGGCGTTGTTGCCGAAGAAATTGACGATGACCGAGTGGTCGATGACCAGGTCGACCGGCACCAGCGGGTTGATGCGCTTGGGGTCGCCGCCGAGATTGACCATGGCGTCGCGCATGGCGGCGAGGTCCACCACGGCGGGAACGCCGGTGAAGTCCTGCATCAGCACGCGCGAGGGGCGGTAGGCGATCTCGCGCTCTTCCTTGCCACGGTTGATCAGCCAGTCCTTGACGGAGAGGATGTCTTTCTTGGTGACGGAGCGGCCGTCCTCGAAGCGCAGCAGGTTCTCCAGCAGGACCTTCATGGAGAAGGGCAGGGCGGAAACGCCGTCCAGGCCATTCTTCTCGGCGTCCGGAAGGCTGTAATAGACGTAAGTCCGGTTTCCGACGGTGAGCGTTTTCCGGCTTTTGAAGCTGTCGAGCGACGTCACGGCAGACTGATCCCCGCTTGAAGTGGCACGGATGCGAGAGGGCCTTGGAGGGAGGAGGCCTGGCGGGCTATAGCTCGCGCGGCCCGGCCAAGGGGCAAAGGCGCATCGTTCAGCTTTCTATATAGAGCCATTTCAAACACCGATCCTAGGGGGCCGAAGCGATGCATCGAAAAATTGTGCGTTGCGTCAGCGTGCCCGTCCGCGGGAGGGGGCGGCATGCGGCTCGTCGCTGAGGGGCTCGGCTGCCGGCGCGGCGCCCGCCATCTGTTCGAACAGCTTGATTTCACGGTGCAATCGGGCGGCGCGCTGGTCGTCACCGGGCCCAACGGCACCGGCAAATCCTCGCTGCTTCGACTTTTGGCGGGCCTTGCCCGCGTGGAGGCGGGCCGCATCCGTCTGGAGGGCGCGCCCGATCCGGACAGCTTCGCCGAGGAGGTCCATTATCTCGGCCATCTCGACGCCCACAAGGCGGCGCTCTCCGCCCGCGAGAACCTCGCCTTCTGGCGGGCCATGCTCGGCCAGCCGGCGCTCGGCGTGGACGCGGCGCTGGAGGAGGTGGGGCTCGGCGGGCTCGGCGCGCTGCCGGTCGCCGTGCTGTCGGCGGGGCAGAAGCGGCGCCTGGCGCTCGCCCGGCTTCTGGTCGCCCGCCGCCCGCTCTGGCTGCTCGACGAGCCGACAACCGCGCTCGATGCCGGCGCACAGGCGCGTTTCGCCGAGATCGCCCGCGCCCATGTGGCGCAAGGCGGCCTTCTGGTCGCCGCGACCCATGCGCCGCTCGACATTCCCGCCGCGCGGCTCGATCTCGGCGCCTACCGTCCGCGGCGGCCGGGAGCGCCCGACCTGGCCCCGCACGCCGTCGCGGAGGCGCAATGATGGCGCGCGCTTTCCTCGCCCTGCTGCGGCGCGATCTCGCGCTCGCCCTGCGCGCGGGCGGCGGGGCGGGGCTCGGTGTGGTGTTCTTCCTCACGGTGGTGGTGGTCACGCCCTTCGCCATCGGCCCGGATCTCGCGCTGCTGGCGCGAATCGGCCCGGCCATCCTGTGGATCGGGGCGCTGCTCGCCTCGCTGATCGGCCTCGACCGACTGTTCGCCGCCGATGCGGAGGACGGTTCGCTGGACGTGATGGCGATGCTGGACCTGCCGCTGGAACTCATCGCCGCCGCCAAGGGCCTCGCCCATTGGATCGCGACCGGCCTGCCGCTGGTGATCGCCGCACCGCTCTTCGCGCTGCTGCTGAACCTCTCCCCGGCCTCGATCGGCGCGCTCACCCTGACGCTCCTCGTCGGCACCCCGGCCATCACCTTTCTCGGGCTCATCGGCGCGGCCTTCGCCGCCGCCTTCCGGCGCGGCGGGCTCCTGGTTGCGGTGCTGGTGATGCCGCTGACCATTCCCGTGCTGATCTTCGCCGTTGCGGCCACGGGGACGGCGCTCGGGGGGACCGTGCCCTTCGGCACGCCGTTCCGCATCCTCGCCGGGCTCTCGCTCGCCTGCATGGTGCTCGGCCCCGTCGCGGCGGCGGCGGCGCTGCGGGTGACGCGGGGCTGACCGGCGCGGCGCGGCGGATTTTTTCGCGACTCGCCGGGTATTTTGCATGCCAGAGCAGGTCGGAGATTGGCCGGCCGGCGGGGCGGAAGAGGGGCGATCACGGGCCACAACCGCCCCGGGCGGGGCCGAAGCCGCGGTGCAGCAATGCGCCGCACTCCTCACAAAGCCTTGAAACAGCGCCATCGGCGCGGTTTTGTGCCTTTCCAAGGCCGCTACGTCATTCGGCCCCCTGAATCCCTCACGTCCTCGTGTTGCAGCACGCAAAGAGGCGTGTTAGGGAACCGCCGACTTCATGGGCGGGTGGGGGAAATTCCATATCCGGCCTTGAGTTGGAACCCTTCCAGTCCGGAGGCCGGGGCCGCGCCGTTGCGGCGGGTGCTCCCTTCCGGAAAGTCCCGAGAGAGGCACTGTGGCCGAGACCTACGTATCCGGAGTGGCAGGACGCTACGCGACGGCTCTTTTCGAGCTCGCGCGTGACGCCGGTGTCATCGATGCGGTGAAGGCCGACCTCGACAGGTTCGGCGCCCTTATAGCCGAGAGCGATGATCTCAAGCGCCTCGTGCGCAGCCCGGTCTTCTCCTCCGAGGAGCAGGAAAAGGCGGTCGTCGCCATCCTGGACAAGGCGGGCATCACGGGTCTCGCCGGCAATTTCTTCAAGACCGTGGCGGCCAATCGCCGCCTCTTCGCCGTCGAGGCGATCATGCGCGGCTATGACCAGATGGTCGCCGCCGAGAAGGGCGAAGTCGTGGCCGAGGTCACGGTCGCCCAGCCGCTTTCCGACTCCCACGCCGCCACGCTGAAGCAGGCGCTCGACCAGATGACCGGCAAGGACGTGAAGCTTGCCGTCGAGGTCGACCCCTCCCTTCTGGGCGGTCTCAAGGTCAAGCTCGGCTCGAAGCTCGTCGACGCCTCGCTCAAGACCAAGCTCAACTCGATCCGCACTGCGATGAAAGAGGTTCGCTGATGGATATCCGCGCCGCTGAAATTTCCGCGATCCTCAAGGAGCAGATCAAGAATTTCGGCCAGGAAGCCGAAGTCTCCGAGGTCGGTCAGGTTCTCTCCGTCGGTGACGGCATCGCCCGTGTCTACGGTCTCGACAACGTCCAGGCGGGCGAGATGGTCGAGTTCGAGAACGGCACGCGCGGCATGGCGCTGAACCTCGAAATCGACAATGTCGGCGTCGTGATCTTCGGCTCCGACCGCGAGATCAAGGAAGGCCAGACCGTCAAGCGCACCGGCGCCATCGTGGACGTGCCGGTCGGCCGTGGCCTGCTCGGCCGCGTCGTCGACGCGCTCGGCAACCCGATCGACGGCAAGGGCCCGATTTTCTTCGAGGAGCGCCGCCGCGTCGACGTGAAGGCGCCGGGCATCATCCCGCGCAAGTCCGTGCACGAGCCGATGCAGACCGGCCTCAAGGCGATCGACGCGCTGATCCCGGTCGGCCGCGGCCAGCGCGAGCTGATCATCGGCGACCGCCAGACCGGCAAGACCGCCATCGCGCTCGACACCATCCTGAACCAGAAGCCGCTGAACGTCGCGGGCGCCCCGGAGAGCCAGAAGCTCTACTGCGTCTACGTCGCCGTCGGCCAGAAGCGCTCCACCGTCGCGCAGTTCGTGAAGGTGCTCGAGGAGCAGGGCGCGCTGGAGTACTCCATCGTCATCGCCGCCACCGCCTCGGACGCCGCGCCGATGCAGTTCCTGGCGCCGTTCGCCGGCACCGCGATGGGCGAGTTCTTCCGTGACAACGGCATGCACGCGCTCATCATCCATGACGACCTGTCCAAGCAGGCCGTGGCGTACCGCCAGATGTCGCTGCTGCTGCGCCGTCCGCCGGGCCGCGAGGCCTATCCGGGCGACGTGTTCTATCTCCACTCGCGCCTGCTCGAGCGCGCCGCCAAGCTCAATGACGAGAACGGCGCCGGTTCGCTGACCGCCCTGCCGGTCATCGAGACCCAGGCGAACGACGTGTCGGCCTACATCCCGACCAACGTCATCTCGATCACCGATGGCCAGATCTTCCTCGAGTCCGACCTGTTCTTCCAGGGCATCCGCCCGGCGGTGAACGTCGGCCTCTCGGTGTCGCGCGTCGGCTCCTCAGCGCAGATCAAGGCGATGAAGCAGGTCGCCGGCAAGATCAAGGGCGAGCTCGCCCAGTACCGCGAGCTGGCCGCCTTCGCCCAGTTCGGCTCGGACCTCGACGCCTCGACCCAGAAGCTGCTCAACCGCGGCGCGCGCCTGACCGAGCTGCTCAAGCAGCCGCAGTTCTCGCCGCTCAAGGTCGAGGAGCAGGTGGTCGTGATCTATGCCGGCACCAACGGCTATCTCGACAACCTGCCGGTCTCGAAGGTCCGCGCCTATGAGGACGGGCTGCTGCTGCTCCTGCGCACCAAGCACGCCGACATCCTCGAGACCATCCGCACCTCCAAGGAACTCTCCAAGGAGACCACGGCGAAGCTGACGGCGGCGCTCGACGCCTACGCCAAGTCCTTCGCCTGAGCCGGTAGAGCGGAGCAACAGGGCACATGGCCAGCCTCAAGGAGCTGCGCAATCGCATCGCTTCGGTGAAGGCGACGCAGAAGATCACCAAGGCGATGCAGATGGTCGCCGCCGCCAAGCTGCGGCGCGCCCAGCTCGCGGCCGAGGCTGCGCGCCCCTATGCCGACCGCATGGAAAGCGTGCTGGGCAACATCGCCGGCTCGATCTCCAGCGGCCCCGACGTGCCGCTGCTGCTGACCGGCACCGGCAAGGACGAGACCCATCTGCTCGTCGTGCTGACCGCCGAGCGCGGCCTGTGCGGCGCGTTCAATTCCTCGATCGTGCGCCTCGCCCGCGAGCGCGCGCTTTCGCTGATGAACCAGGGCAAGACGGTCAAGATCTTCTGCGTCGGCCGCAAGGGCCACGAGGCGCTGCGCCGCCAGTTCGGCAAGCAGATCGTCGAGGTGGTGGAGCTGCGCTCGAACAAGGGCGTCACCTTCGCCGACGCGCAGGCCATCGCCGAGAAGATCTCGGACATGTTCGCCGCCGGCGAGTTCGACATCGCGACCCAGTTCTTCAGCCGCTTCCAATCGGTCATCTCGCAGGTGCCGACCGCGCAGCAGCTCATCCCGGCCACCTTCCCCGAAGCCGCGCCGGCGGCGAGCGGGGCGGCCGCGACCTATGATTACGAGCCCGACGGGGCGGAGATCCTTGCCGACCTGCTGCCGCGCAACCTCGCGGTGCAGATCTTCAAGGCGCTGCTCGAGAACGGCGCGTCCGAACAGGGCGCCCGCATGAGCGCGATGGACAACGCCACCCGCAACGCGGGTGACATGATCAAGAAGCAGACTTTGACCTACAACCGCACCCGCCAGGCGATGATCACGAAGGAACTTATCGAGATCATCTCCGGTGCCGAGGCGCTGTGAGGCAAGGGACCAGAGCACCGGAAGGACGACGAACATGGCTAAGGTCGGACGCATCACGCAGGTCATCGGCGCCGTCGTGGACGTGCAGTTCGAGGATCATCTCCCGGAGATCCTGAACGCGCTCGAAACCACCAATAACGGCGCGCGCCTCGTGCTCGAAGTTGCCCAGCACCTGGGCGAGAACACCGTGCGCACCATCGCGATGGACTCCACCGAGGGTCTGGTGCGCGGTGTGGCCGTCACCGATACCGGCGCGCCGATCCTGGTGCCGGTGGGCGACGCCACGCTCGGCCGCATCATGAACGTCATCGGCGAGGCCGTGGACGAACTCGGCCCGGTGGTCGGCGAGGCCAAGCGCGCCATCCACCAGCCGGCGCCGTCCTATGCCGAGCAGTCGACCGAGTCGGAAATCCTCGTCACCGGCATCAAGGTCGTCGATCTGCTCGCGCCTTACTCCAAGGGCGGCAAGATCGGCCTGTTCGGCGGCGCGGGCGTCGGCAAGACCGTGCTCATCATGGAGCTGATCAACAACGTCGCGAAGGCGCATGGCGGCTACTCCGTGTTCGCCGGCGTCGGCGAGCGCACCCGTGAGGGCAACGACCTCTATCACGAGATGATCGAGTCCAAGGTGAACGTGGACCCGCACGAGCACAATGGCTCGGCCGCCGGCTCCAAGTGCGCCCTGGTCTACGGCCAGATGAACGAGCCGCCGGGCGCCCGCGCCCGCGTCGCGCTGACCGGCCTCACCGTCGCCGAGCACTTCCGCGACCAGGGCCAGGACGTGCTGTTCTTCGTCGACAACATCTTCCGCTTCACCCAGGCGGGTTCGGAAGTGTCGGCGCTGCTCGGCCGCATTCCCTCGGCGGTGGGCTATCAGCCGACGCTCGCCACCGACATGGGCGCGCTGCAGGAGCGCATCACCACCACGACCAAGGGCTCGATCACCTCGGTGCAGGCGATTTACGTGCCGGCCGACGACCTGACCGACCCGGCGCCGGCCGCCTCCTTCGCCCATCTCGACGCCACGACCGTGCTCTCGCGCTCCATCGCGGAAAAGGGCATCTACCCGGCCGTGGACCCGCTGGACTCGACCTCGCGCATCCTGTCGCCGCTGGTCATCGGCGAGGAGCACTACAACGTCGCCCGCGCGGTGCAGCAGACCCTGCAGCGCTACAAGGCCCTGCAGGACATCATCGCGATCCTGGGCATGGACGAGCTTTCGGAAGAGGACAAGCTCACCGTCGCCCGCGCCCGCAAGATCGAGCGCTTCCTGTCGCAGCCCTTCCACGTGGCCGAAGTCTTCACCGGTTCGCCGGGCAAGCTCGTCGATCTCGCCGACACCATCAAGGGCTTCAAGGGCCTGGTGGAAGGCAAGTACGATCACCTCCCGGAGCAGGCCTTCTAC